>CAZOBX010000001.1:0-14238 GCA_964578045.1 uncultured Kangiella sp.
AAACAACATAATGCCATTTTATTGGTAGAAGATGATTGGCTATCAAAATTATATTCAGAAGAAATAACCGATATCGCTAGTTATATAAAATATTCTGCTCGATTAAAGAATATATTGTCCGAACATATTCAGTCAATACTCGCACATGGAACCTCGGTAGTATTAGATTTTCCTGCCAATACAAAAGACCAACGTCGCTGGCTTCGTAATTTATACCAACAGCAAGAAATATTACATATTCTTCACTATGTTGAAGTCAGTAATGAGGTCTGCAAACGCCAATTAAAGCAAAGAAGTAAAGATAAACCTGAAGACGCGGCTTTTACTTCCGATGTGGAGTTTGATGCCATAACAAAATATTTTCAACCTCCATCGAAAAGTGAAGGTTTTAATATTATTCGATACCAACAATAAAGCAGACTTTGCCCCCTCTCCCCTTGGGAGAGGGTTGGAGAGAGGATTTTTTTAGACATGCTAAATTGTCACAAAAATAGGAAAAATCATGAATCACTTAATTATTGGCAATAAGAACTATTCTTCCTGGTCGTTACGACCTTGGATTTTATTACGGGAAAAAAATATTCCATTTAAGGAAACCAAAATTCCCTTGTATCTGGAGAATACCAAAGAGGAATTATTAAAATATGCCCCTTCAGCTAAAGTGCCGTCATTTTTTCATGATGCAATTCAGGTTTGGGACTCGCTAGCGATATGCGAAACTATCGCCGAACTTTATCCGGAAAAAAAATGTTGGCCGGAAGATTTAGAAATCCGAGCAAAGGCTCGCTCAATAAGTCACGAAATGCATTCCGGGTTTAGTGTTATACGAAACACTCTACCGATGAATTGCAGAAAGTCGATGGTGTTTGATCCAATCTCCGTAGAACTACAAGCGGAAATTGATCGTATCCGCGAAATATGGCGCACCTGTAGGCAGGTCCATGCAACAAAAGGTGATTTCTTATTTGGTTCTTTTTCAATCGCTGATGCTATGTTTATGCCCATTGTGTTACGTTTTAATAGCTATTCAATTAAGGTCGGAAAGATCGAACAGATTTATATGGATTCGATGATGGCGCTACCTGCAGTCAAGGAGTGGATCGCTGAAGGTGTTGAAGAAACGGAAGTTATTGCGGTAGCTGAAGTGGAAGATTTGAAAAAGGCATAAACCGAATTTTAAGCAGGTCAGAATTTTATTTCGCAATTCATACTTTGGAGAGAACGCTTTGAAAGCCGCAGTTTACACTGAATTTCAAAAACCGCTAACCATCCAGAAGGTTGCCGATCCAACCCCAATGCATGCGGGCGTCGTGATTCGAATAAAAGCAACCGGCCTGTGCCGAAGTGATTGGCATGGTTGGATGGGGCATGACCCCGATATTCGTTTACCGCATGTGCCTGGTCATGAGTTAGCCGGTATTATCGAAGCAGTCGGTAAAGATGTTATTCGTTGGCAAGTCGGCGATAGAGTCACTTTACCTTTTGTCTGTGGTTGCGGAAAATGCGGCCAATGTGCTTCTGGCAATCAACAAATTTGCGACAATCAGTTTCAACCCGGTTTCACCCACTGGGGTTCTTTTGCCGAATATGTAGCGATTGATTTTGCCGATACTAATTTGGTGCGCTTACCTGATGAAATTGATTTCGAAACGGCAGCAAGTTTAGGCTGCCGTTTTGTCACTTCGTTTAGAGCCATGGTCGATCAAGGCAAAGTTTCTGCCGGTCAATGGGTCGCAGTACATGGTTGTGGCGGTATTGGTTTATCCGCCATCATGATTGCCAGCGCATTAGGCGCTAATGTGATTGCGGTTGACATCAATGATGAAAAACTTGATTTCGCCCGTTCAATCGGCGCCGTTTCCACTGTCAACGCATCTACCTCGAATAATGTCGTTGAAAATATAAAACACCTTACCAACGGCGGGGTACAGGTTTCAATTGATGCGCTGGGCAGTCAGGCGACCTGTTTTAACTCCATTGCCAATTTACGAAAAAGAGGTAAACATATTCAGGTTGGTTTAATGGTCGGTGATCATCAACACCCGAAAATACCGATGGACCAAGTCCTCTCCAATGAGTTGCAGATTTTGGGAAGCCATGGCATGCAGGCTCATCGATACCCTGAATTATTGTCGATGATCCTGGCCGGTAAACTACAGCCGAAGAAATTGATTGGCAAAACTATCAGTTTACAAGAATCACTGCAACAGCTCACCGATATGGATAGTTTTAAAGGAGTAGGTGTGACTATAATCAACCAATTTTAGTTTTGTCAATTTTTTCAAAATACGGTGACAATCTCTTCCCCCATATGAAATTAAAAAGTTGGATGAATAGGGCTCAATCTGTTTTGTGAGATCGTTTTTTTGGCTGCTTCCTCTTTTTATATGTGAGTGGACGACCCTTTCCTTGTAGTCCTGCAAAAGCTTTGGGATCAACACTGCCGAGTAGTTCATTTAAAGTCTTTTGTAGGCCACCGATAAAACTCTGATAACTCACTTGTTTTAGAGTGATTGACGATAACTGAGATTCCCATTGCGCAGTCATATCGGGGATAGTGGCGAGTTCTGGTAGGCTGGCAATTAATTTCTGGCCAGCCTTGGTGGAAAGAATATTTTTACCTTGGCGTTGTAGAAATTGCCGCTTAAACAGTAGTTCGATGATGCCCGCTCGGGTGGCATCTGTCCCTAATCCGTCAGTTTCTTTGAGGATTTTTTTAATCTCAGGATCTTTGATAAAACGGCTAATGCCCGTCATTGCAGCAAGCAAACTGGCATCATTAAAATGTTTGGCCGGTTGGCTGAGTTTATCCAGTAACTCAGCGCTTTCACATTGTACGAAATCGCCTTTTTTAAGATTAGGTAGGTTTTTCTGTAGTTCATTTTGGTTTTGATCTTCAATAGCGGTTTTGTTGTTGGTATTTTTATTGGCTTGCGGCGGATTTTTTATTTCACGAGATGACTTCTCAAATAAAACTTTCCAGCCCGCATCGGTAGTTTGTCGCGCTTTAGCTTTAAACATGCCATTGGCAATTTTTAATTCGATACGCCGTTCCTGATAGCGATAATCGGGATAAAACTGGATCAAGTACTGACGAGCAATCAGCTTATAAAGATTTGATTCATCGCGGCTTAGTCGGTTGGGATCGGTCTTTTTTGTGGTGGGTATGATAGCGTGATGGGCTTGTATTTTTTTATCGTTCCAGGTCTTACTCACCTGGGCTAAATTAGCTTTAGTTACTGCTAATGCCAATTTATCACATACTGCTGAAATAGCCTGAGTGACCTGGCTGGCTTGGGATAAGTGCTCATATGGCAGGTAGCGACTATCGGAGCGAGGATAAGTAATGAGTTTATGCTTTTCGTATAAACTTTGGCAGGTATCTAAAACTTGCTTGGCACTCATAGAAAATCGTTTCGCCGCATCGATCTGTAATGCAGATAAATTGTAAGGCAAAGGCGCTGCTTGCCGTTTATTTTGGCAAGTCGAGTCGGTAATTATGCCCGGTTGATTAGTAATACGTTTCACTACATTTTCAGCTAAGCTTCTTGATAAAACTCGTCCCTCCTCATCCTGATAAGGCAGACATGCTTCAGCTGGTTGCCATTTTGCTCTAAACCTTTCATTGCTATCAGTAACCAAATGAGCCCAAACCTGGTAATAGGGTTTGGCGACAAAATTTTCTATTTCCAGATCCCGCCTTACCACTAGACCAAGTATCGGCGTTTGTACTCGCCCCACCGATAAAACCCCTTGGTAGCCCGCCTTTGAGCCCTGAATGGTACATAATCGGGTCATATTAATACCGTATAACCAGTCAGCGCGAGAACGGGCTAAAGCAGAGGTAGATAAGGGAACAAATTCCTTATTATTCCGCAAAGAGTTAAGCGCTCGACGGACAGCCGGTAAATTTAAATCATTGATCAAACAGCGTTGTATATTGTCGCGTTTGCGCCCTGTTACCTTTAGAAAGCTAATCACTTCATCAACTAATAACTGTCCTTCCCGATCGGGATCGCCCACGTGCACAATTTGGCTAGCTTGTTTTACTAAACCGCGCAATACCGATAATTGTTTGCGGGTCTTTTTTTTGGCAACTAATTTCCAGCTATCAGGAACTATAGGCAGATGCTCAAGGCGCCATTGTTTAAATGCTGGATCATAGGCCGCAGGTTCCGCTTGTTCTAACAAATGACCAATGCACCAACTGACCACATCACCATTCGCCAGACGAATACAGCCATCATCCTTTTTGTGGGGTTTTGGCAGAGCATCGGCGATAGCACGGCCCAGACTGGGTTTTTCTGCGATATAGAGGATCATAGTGTCAATGCCAGCATGTTGATCAAGGTTGGATTATTAAAATTTTAGTAAAAGCTACTTGTATGAATAGTATCTATATTAATAGTCCTCTGTCAAATAGACCCGACCCAGTACCTTCTGATTTAATAGAATAAAATAGCGACAGGTGTGTCGCTGAGCAGAAGGTGTAATGTAAATATAATGTTGGTTTGAGAATAATCGTTCGTATGAATCGATCCAACGAAGGTTTTTTTAATGGTATTTATTGGCAAACCACTGCTCAAGGTATTCGATACATTGAACAAGTTTTGAGGGGACAAAATGCCGCGCAGGGTAAAGGGCGTATAGGGTGAGATCAGGTTTCTTCGAATCCGCCAATACCTCAACCACCTCACCTTTTTCTAGCGCTTCTCGGCAAACAAAGTCTGGAATAAATCCAACCCCTTGGCCGCGTTTAATAGCCTCCATCATAAAAATCGTGCTGTTAACTCGTAATGTTCCTCCAATAGTGACACCGTCTTCAATAGGCCAGACATTTTTGCCTTGGAAATAACTGTAAACAAAACAATTATGGTCTTTAAGATCGCGAGGTAAGTTAATTGCTGGGTGGTTATTCAAATACTCTGATCCTACGCACACCCGGTAGTTGAAACGAGTTAACGGGCGGCCGACATAGTTCGAATCGATGGGGCGACTGGAAGCTCTAAAGCCTAAATCAAATCCTTGCTCTACCAAATCAACATTTTCATCCCCTAAATGAATATCAAGCTCGATCTCAGGATTGACTCGCATAAAATTGGCAAACAAACTCGACAAATCTGTGATCCCAAGCGCCATCGGCGCATTTATTTTGAGTTTGCCACGTAAATTTTTTTGTAAATCTAGCACAAAATTGTCGGCGTCATCCAGTTTTAACAATATCTCTCGTGCTCGTTGTAAATAACCTTCTCCAACATGGGTTAATTGCACATTTCGAGTAGAACGGTGAAATAAGCGCGCACCCAAATCCGATTCAAGACGGCCAATTTCCTTGCTAATCATCGATTTAGAAGAATTAACCTGCTCGGCGACTCGGGTAAAACTGCCTAAATCGGCCAGTCGAACAAACAGTTGAATTGCGCGTAGTTTATCCACCAGTTGCTCCCATTACCAACGTCATATAGCACAGTCTCATTAATTAATGCTTTGAAAATTGTCATCAATTTAAGAACAGTATATGCACATTATAGCTATATATGGAAATAAACAAAGAGACTAACATTCACTCATCGCATAGAAGAGACATGAAAGACTGATTAACTGCGAATTAGCCAAACCAAATTGACTATTTAGGAGAATATCATGTACGAACTTTATTATTTACAAGGCGCTTGCTCCGTTGCTACTCAAGTTGTTTTACACGAATTAGGTCAAAAGGTAAAAATTATTGATAAACAACATGTTAAGGACTTCAAAGCAATCAACTCTATCGGCACCGTACCGGTATTAGTTGATGGTGACAGTACCCTAATTGAAGGGGCGGCGATTATGTTACACATTCTTAAGAAGCATAAAAACTCGTTGCTCCCTGAAAATGGCGATGCACGCCAAAAGGCAATACAAGACATTATGTTTGCTAATGCCACCATGCACCCTGCCTACGGAAAGTTGTTTTTTATCGAACAAAACATAAATGATGACAAAGTAAAACAACAGGTTTTTAATTCGGCCGCCGAGAGCATCAGTCTGTTATGGCAAGTTGTTGAAAACGAGTTAGACGACAAAAGCTTTTTAGGCGGTGATAACCCTTCCGCAGCAGATATTATGCTTACAGTTTATTCCCGTTGGGGTGCATCTTTTCCCGTGGATATTGTTTTGGGCGAAAAAACCTCAAAAATGTTAAACGCCGTACAAGCAATGCCAAATTTTAAAAAAGCAGATGAAGCCGAACAAGCAGTATCTGCTAAGTAAAATAACGGGCTGTGGAGCAACGAGATGAAAAAAATTAAAACGCTATCCAGTGATTTTGGAAGCATCACGGCAGTTATGCAAACATATTTTGATGGTCTACATCATGGGGATGTGACAAAGTTAAGGTCCATATTTCACCATGATGTCTGGTTGAAAGCACCAGGTACTCGACGTTCATTAGAGCAGTGGTTGACGGACGTCGCAAATCGACCAGTGCCTGCTCAACAAAGCAACCCCTTTGAATTCAAAATATTATCCATCGATGTGGTGCAAGATCAAGCCATGGTTAAGATACAATGTCCATTGTTTGATTTTAATTACATTGATTTTCTTGGGCTTTTAAAAGAACAAGATCAATGGCTTATCGTTAACAAAATGTATACTGCTATAACGGAGTAATTATCATAAAAAAATTAAAAATTGAAATAGTCCAAGACATCGTATGTTCGTGGTGCCCGATTGGCTACAACAACATTCATTCAACAGACCCTATATTAGGAGAACAAAATCGTGCCATATATCAATGTTAAAATCACAAACGAAGGAGTAACCAATGAGCAAAAAAAAGCTATCATCCAAGGGCGCACTCAGTTAATGGTCGACGTTTTAAATAAAAACCCAGCGACCACCTTTGTCGTTATTGAAGAAATCAATACCGACAATTGGGGTATTGGTTTTGACTCGGTAACTGAGCTGCGTACACTAGCGTCAACCGTGAATTGATCACGGCCAAAACCGATATAGGGCAATCGCACATAATTAACTCCTAATATTCGCAGCATATAATTGTTATCCCAGCCAGCTTTCGCCAGATTGAGAGCGACATGCCTTAAGCTCGTCATATTGGCCGCGCATTGCTTTTATCACCAACCTGATGAGCAATTTGAGGCAAGCGAAAAACAAGAGTTGCTGGATTGTTTTGACGGTTCGCCATCATTGGGAACCGGTTTGATCACTGGGCAGGCTAGTGACTGAAATGGATCATTTTTCCGCTAAAGGCGTGACTGTGATTAATAAATTCTAAGCTTTTTCTTTGCCAACAGCCTTGTAGCTGCTCGCAGATCTGCTCTTCAACTTGCACAATCGTTCTATAAGCTTTTTTTCCAAATAGTTATGCTTTCACTTTATTTGCAACAAAGACACTTATTTCGCCGGGAACTATTATCAATGGCGATTAAGTGGTCTTAATTGGGAGAAAAGATGAAAATTAAGTCAGCATTAGCTGATAGCTTCAGCGGTTTGTTAATATTTGTATTGCCTTTTGTTGCTTTAGCATTAACTGATAGCCTGCTACCTTTAGCGCTGGTATCAGCTTGTTTAACCTTTACTGTGAGCTTTTATCGAGGAAAAAATAGTTCGCTTAAGCCTTGGATGACTTTTTTATTGATTAATTCTTTTTTGATTGCTTTGCTTATAGCCAAAGCCAACCAGGTGAATACGGTCATTATTCTTCAGTCGTTATCGCTATTATTACTTTCAATTGTTGCACTATACGCAGCCAAGCGTTGGACGGAATTTTCAAAGGCCAAAAGAACAATATTCGCAGTAGTGCCACTATTAACCGTATGTAGTTTCTTTGTTTTCAATATATCCGATGTTACCGAGTCGTTATTGACCGAACAGAAAAACGAACTCGCGCCTGAATTTAAATTGACAGCGTTAGATGGGGAAATAATAAACTCAAAAGATTTAGCCAATAAAGTGAGAGTATTAAATTTTTGGGCGACGACCTGCGGTTCGTGTCTGTTAGAGCTTCCAGAGCTAGAACAGGTTTATGCGCAGTTCAAAAATAACGACGATGTTAAATTTCTGACGATCAATTCGGAATTAGCCGGTGATACATTCGAATTGAGTAGTAAATTTATCAAACTCAAAAATTATAAATTGCCCTTCGCTCACGATTTTGATGGTAAAGCCTATAAGGCTTTTGATATTCCCGGTACACCCGGACTAATCATTATTGATAAATTAGGGCGAATAAGAATCAAACATATAGGATTTTTGAAAAGTGAAGATTTTAAGAACAATTTAAGGCGATATATTCAAACTTTATTGAACGAATAGTCACCTACTATTTTTCAAGGGGTCGATTAGGCAAAATAATAGTCACCTTTAATCCACCGCTATGCCTATTACTAATCATAATTCTACCACCATGAGCCTCAACGATTTCACGGCAAAGTGGTAAGCCCAAGCCTGTGCCTTCCGCTTTGGTTGAATAAAAAGGCAACAGTGCATTACTGAGATTAGCTTCACTCATGCCTTTGCCGCGATCTTTGATTTGAATTTCGAAACTGTCCATTGACACTTTCATATTGAGGCTTACTTTGGCATTTTCCGATATCGATTCATGGGCGTTTTTGACCAAATTAATAATGACCTGCTGCATTTGTGCAGGATCACAATAGATGGGTGGCGCTTTTTGATCACATTCCAGGCTAAAAGATTTGATCTGCTGCAAACCGGTTAAAAATGGATAGGTTTCAATCCGCTGGAATTGAGGTTTTGGCAAGCGAGCAAATTTGGCATAACCTTCGATAAAGGATTGTAAATAACGAGCACGCTCTCCCATAATTTCGAATATTTTTCCAAGTTTTTCTTCATCTTGCCGTTCGCATAAAGTTTTCCCTGAATGCGCCAGAGAGGTAATTGGCGCAAGTGAGTTATTTAATTCATGGCTGATTAAACGGATCACTTTTTTCCAGGTATTGACTTCCTGTCGGTTAATTTCTTTAGTCAAACTTTTAAATAGGTAAAGTTTATGTTTCCTACCATTGAGTAAAAATTGATTTTGGGTTAAATGGTAAGTTTCATTGTTTTCTTTTTGTGAAATGGTAAATAAACCGCTGAGTTCAGATTCAACAGAACGAGCAAAGGGTTTTGGTTTGTCTGCAAGTAGTTTAGCGAAACTTTCACCGTTAATCGCTTTACCGTCAAGAAACAACTTTCGCGCGGCGCTATTGCTGTATATGATTAATCCCAAATCATCGGTAAGAATCAAAGATAGTGGAGTGGTTTGAATCACCGTATCGAGCAATAATTCCCGCTGGTAAAGATGGAGTCGTTCGTCTCTTAGTGCTTCCCCTACTTTATTAAATACCTGTACCAGGTCACCAAGTTCATCATTACGAGTTTTGGCCAATGAAACGCTAAAATCATTATCCAGAAAATTATGAAAACCATCATTTAGAGCGCTGAGAACTCGGTTGATTGGATTCATATAATAGCTGAGCACTATCAAGCTGACTGGTAATAGAATAGCGGCAGAAATTACAGCCGCAAGAATATTGTCTGCTAGCCAGGAATTAATAAGACTAACCAGGGTAATAATTGAAATGATTAAGATCGCAATTAATAAAGTAATTTGCGCTTCGAGACTCAGTTTTATTTTCAATACCACTTCCCAGGATTAAACGGCATCTCTTGGTATAGCATATTTATCCATACGACGATAGAGGGATTGGCGACTGAGGCCAAGTTGTCTGGCTGTCTGTGAGATATTATTTTTATTCTGTTGTAGTGCGTGAACTAATGTCTGTTTATCGGGTTCATTATTCCGGCGTGTATCGTTTATAGTCATTTCAATTTCTGGCAAGCCCAGGTCTTTCGCTTTAATGTGCTTTTCGGCGGCCAACAGGCTGGCCCTTTTCATCACATTTTCCAGTTCTCTGACATTACCCGGCCAGTTGTGATTTTGTAATGCCATTTCGGCCTCCGCTGAAAGCGTTGTATCTTGGGGCATAAAGTAAAGGGCGAGTGGCAAAATATCATCCACTCGTTCAGCCAGTGGCGCGACTTTAATTTCGATGACATTCAGTCGATAATAAAGGTCTTCGCGGAAATTTCCCAGCTTAATTTCTTCCAATAAATTTGCATTGGTAGCACTGATCACCCGCACATTAACTTTGCGGGTTTGCGAGCTGCCCAAGCGTTCAAACTCACCGGTTTGCAGCACCCTGAGTAATTTGATTTGACCTGACAAGGGCAAGTTTCCAATTTCATCCAGAAATAAAGTGCCGCCGTCGGCTGCCTCAAATCGGCCGATGCGTTTTTTTTGTGCGCCGGTAAAAGCGCCCGCTTCCGCGCCGAATAATTCTGCTTCTAGCAGATCAATTGGTAGAGCGCCCACATTCACTTTGATAAAGGGTTGGTTTTTTACGCTGGAATTTGCCTGAATCGTTTCGGCAATTTTTTCTTTACCACAACCATTCGGTCCGGTAATTAATACTGGAATATCGGCATGGGCAATTTGGGTGGCCATGGTCATGGTCTGCAACATGGATTGACTGCTAAAAATAGTGCCACACAGGTCATATTTTTGTCCAAGAGATTGCGTCTGACTCGATTTTTGACTCAACATCGAGTTGGTCTGCTGACGTAACTGTCCAAGCTCGATTAAATTCTTAACTGTAGTCACCAGCTTGGTATCATCCCAGGGTTTGGTCATATAGTCAGAAGCACCTGCTTTGACCAAATCGACAGCCATTTCGATGTTACCCCAAGCGGTTAATAGTATTACTGGTAGGTCGGGGTAATTTTCATGTATTTGCTTAAATAATGTTTGTCCTTCTTTTCCTGAAGTGGTGTCTTCTGTAAAGTTCATATCTTGTAAAACTAAATCGATGTTATTTGACTGCAATAACCTGAGACCTTTTACCGGTGTATCAGCGTGCAACGTTTGAATATCATATAAGGAAAATAATACTTCCAACGCAGTGGCTATGCCGTGATTGTCATCTATTACCAAAATTTGGTTCATGGGGGAGGTCTACTTATTTATTGAGCTGATTGAATTTTCCACAGCTTCATTTGATGAAATGAAGCTGTGCTTATTATTCTAATTGAGAAAACAAACTAAAGCTATTTAGATATTTTGAGTTGCGACTGCGGGTGATATCTTCGATGCTTTCTGAGCTGGCATCCAAACAGAGAGAATACCCATAACTAACATAGTCAATATACCGATTGGCAAATAATACCAGTTGATCGGCGTCATTTCGAACTCATCAACTAGATACACATTAAAGACGACCGCTAATATTGTACCTAAAACCAAAGCTACAGAAGTAATCAATAGGTTTTCGGTAATAAAATAACGATGTATATCAACTTTACGTGCACCAAGCGCTCTTCTTGTCCCTATTTGTTTAGTTCTTTGACTGATATTGAAGCTCACTATTCCAACAATCCCAAGTGACGTAATAAGTACCAGTAAGCTAATCACAACCCAGAGAATAACCGACATAGCATGGTCGCTGCTGTAGCTTCTAGCCCGATGTTCAGGCATCGTGCGCATGCTTGAGACTACTCTTTTTGCATTTCTGTCAAATAATATTTTTTCAAGGCTGCCCAATAACTCAGGTATGGCATTTTTTTCTGCTCTGATCAGAATATTATTAGTTTCCAGTTTAGGTAAAATCATATTCTGATCAAAGTTTGACCAGCTAGCCCAAAAGCCAGACATATGCTTTATGATTCCCACAATGGTCACATCATAACTGCCTCTAAATAGTTTTTTACCTAATGCATCGCCGTCGGGATAAAGCCTGTCTGCTAATGACTGAGTGACAATGACAACTGTGGGAATATTCGTTCCATCGTCAAACCTGACTTCATCTTCTCTAAAGTTGCGGCCAGCGATTAGATTAACACCTAAAGTATTAATTGCTTGTGTTCCTCCCCAAAGCACACCAGTTGAAAAGTTGACATCGTTTTCATAGTTTTCTCTTGAGTTAGCAACGCTAGTGGCGCTGCCAGATCCACTCATTGGTATATCATTTAATGCAACCGCATCAATAATACCCGGTGTGTTGCGCAGTAACTCTAGGTCTGCTCGCATATTTTGTTCAATCGCATAGTCTTTACCAAAGGCAGTGATATTCAGGCTGAGTAATTGCTCTTCCTTTAATCCACTGTCGCGATTCATTAAACTCATTCTTTGTTGAATGATGCTAATTGAGTTGACCACAACCGCAAAGGTGATGGCTATTTGCAAAATGATCAACAAGGTAGTGCTCTTGTGTCTGGACAATGCGCTAAGTATTGGTCTAATTTCAAACATGTTTTTCTCCTATTTTCCTTTGCTATTATCTAGCTTCCTGGAAATTGGTTATAAGTGATTATTGGCTTTTAAGATAAACAGATGGATTGGTTTGACAAATTAACCACGCGGGATAAAGCCCTGCAATTAGACTTGAGCTCAAAGCGATGGCAATTGCTGTCAAGATCAAAGTGCTATCCATATGAACCAATTGACTGTAATTAGAGTAAAGTGATTTCACTCCGATTAGGCCAAGCTGCCCAAAAGCTAAACCGAGCAAGCCCCCGGCAATTCCTATCAAGCCAACATCAACCAAATGTTGTTTAAATATTTCTGCTTTACTTGCACCCAATGCTCTTCTGACACCCACTTCAGGTGCCCGTCGTAAGAATTTAGCCAGTAATAAACCGATCGTATTAATCATACATACAGCCAGGAACATAAATGAGAGCCCGACCAAGATAGAATTATCATCAGATACTACTTCATTATATTGCATCCATTGGGTCACATTTTTTAATGAGGCACCCGCTTTTTCATGCTCAAAACGATTTAGCTGTTGCTGTTGTTTAATATAACCAGCTAACCAGTTTTTAAATTGTGAAACATTCTCTTCAGTAGGCAATTCTACCCAAAATTGAGTCCATATTACTTCAGATCGCAATTGGTCTTGGTAAGTTTCAATTACCTCAGTTTTCCAACTTCTGGAATTGGCCCAAATAGGTAATTCATGAATTGGTATCAGTGAATAAGGAATAAAAACAACTTCTGATTTACCAAACTTCCCATTTACCAGGTCATAAAATCTTGGTGTTGGTTGCCAGTCATCAATAACTCCAACAATGGTGTATAAATTAGAGTCATAATTGATTTGTTTGCCGACACTATTCTCGCCTTTGAAAAGTTTATCGTTGAGTTCTTTTCCTATCACTGTGACGTTACTAGGGTTAACGTCAATGTTTTTATCCCAGGTGCCGCCGTATATAAAGGGAACATTAAACATCGCAAAAAAGTCACTATCAATTGCCCTGGTCTCTTCAAGAAATGGAGTTAGTTCAGCTGAGGCAGGGACAACCGTAAGCCCCGTTTCTAAACTGCGAGTCCTCCGCAAAGGAATATCAGACTGATACATATTCATCACATCTTGATAAGTTAATTGAAAAGGATAATCATCATCGGTCTGGCTATTTTCAGAGCCTTTTCCATAGGTATAAAGCTGAACATTGAATAGTTGAGCGCTTTTACTTGGAATTGGGTCTTTGGCCATTAAATAATTAACTGTTAGTACCGTCATGCTCACGCCGATTCCGAGACCAATTGCTAATACCATGAGTGCGGTTAACATTGGAGTTCGCTTGATGCTGAGCCAGGATAACTTTAAATAATATTGAAACATTCTATTCTCCTATATAACGTCGTGAAGTTAAGCGTCTGCGACATCAAGCACTGGTTGTAATTGCTGATAATCACTCACTTGTCCATCCACAATATGAATATTTCTTTGAGCGCGGCGCGCTAGTTCGGCATCATGAGTCACCATGATAATGGTGGTGCCTTGTTGATTTATTTCTTCAAGTAGTTGCATCACCTGACGGGCCATCAATGAATCGAGATTACCGGTTGGTTCATCGGCCAATAAGAAGAGAGGTTCACCTGCAAGTGCTCTGGCAATTGCAACTCGTTGTTGTTGACCACCAGACAGTTGTGAAGGTAAATGTTTCATTCGGGCAGAAAGTCCGACTCTTTCAAGCGCATTTTCGATCCTCGCCTTCCTTTCTTTAGCGTTGAAACCTCGATAGCGCAACGGGACGTCGACGTTATCAAATAAATTAAGATCAGGAATAAGATTAAAACTCTGAAAAATAAAACCGATTTTTTGGTTTCTTAATTTAGAGCGCTGATTGTCATTTAACTGGCTGACGTCTTTACCGTCTAAGGTATAAGTA
>CAZOBX010000001.1:14248-57568 GCA_964578045.1 uncultured Kangiella sp.
TCTCATAACTACCAATAACCGTTCCGGTAGTAGTACCGCCATCAAAAGTTTCTAGCATACCGGTAATATTCAAAAAGGTAGTTTTTCCAGAACCCGAAGGGCCAGTGACAGCAACAAATTCACCCTCGCTCACTTCAAGGCTAAAATTTCTTAACGCATGAGTCTCAACGAGATCGGTGCGAAATATTTTTTTGATGTTATTCATTATTAACATGGTTGGTTTCCTTTTTTCAGTTTTAATTTCAATTTAATTTGGTTAGTGATTAGTTCAGACTCAATATTTTGGCGTCATTCACAAAATCGGTATTAGAAATAATGACATCCTGACCTTGCTTTAAACCAGAAATCACTTCAATTTTATCGATGCTACGAGTACCCAAATTAATAGCAGTCAGAGTGGCAGTATTGTTTTCCACAACAAAGGCTTTTAAACCGCCATGGTGTTGGACAAATGAACCACGAGGTAAATACAAGACGTTTTCTTTATGTTCCAGGATCACTCGACTGGAAACTCGTTGATTCTGTTTTATACCCGGAGGAGGCTCCGAAGAAAACGCGACTCGCCCTTTGATGATATTGTTGGTGACTTCTGGCGAAATACTGACTACAGATGCATCATATTCTTTTGCGTTATAGTTTACTTTGACTAACATTCCCAAACCCAGCGCGTCGGCGTAAGATTCAGGGATTTCAATTTCAACTTGAAAGGCCGATAAGTCGACAATGGTTAACAAAGGTTGGTTCAGTGCAACGGCCGATTTTTGCTCAACCGCCCAGGAGCCAACGATGCCAGATACTGGCGCTGTGATATTCAGTGCATTCACCAATCGCTCCGTATTTTCGACGATTAACCGATATTGATTTAACTCAAATTCACGGGTTTTTATCTCAAAAACCAAATTCTCTTTTTCTAGTTCCGCTTGTTCGATGGCAAATTCATATTTTAGTTGAGAGCTTTTTAAATCATCGATGGCTTTTTCATAATCCAGTTGGCTGACCGCCTGTATTTTAATTGATTTTTCTGCCCGGCGTTTTTCTCTTTTAGCGGCATCTAGCACCACTTCTTCCAATTGAATATTTTGACGGCTCTTTATTTTGGCCTGTTTGTTGGCGATTTTCTGTCGTTCCAATTCAATTTGTAAACTGCCGAGTTTGGATTGCTCTTGTTGCAATCGATTGGTTAGTTCTGGACTACTGACAATCGCAATAGTGTCGCCCTGATTCACCAATTCACCGGGATTGGCCATTAAAGTTACCGTACCTACCGCAGGGGCGTAAAGTTTGGGGCTATTCGCTGCGACAATATTGCCCTGCAGTGAAATATCTCGAACAAAGTCTCCTCGTTCGACGGTGGCAATTCTCACTCTGGACAAATTTACCGAGCGATCCGATGAAGACCAACTGGAGATGCTCGGGTAAACTGACAAGGTTATTGCCACCGTGGCAAAAGCCGCAATCGCCGATTTAAGCCAAATGGGCTTGCCCTTAGGTTTGCTTAACATAACATCTTGTGATGAAGTATCTTGAATCATTGTTTGGTCCGATCAAATAATCTTTACAGACTATCTAGCTAAAACTATGCCAACAAAATATTAATTTCTAACCTATTGATTATAAAGAATATAATTCTAAAGGTTCTAAAATTCAACTAGCCAAGCCTTGCTTGGACACTGTCCGATAGAGCTAACCGGACAACTGTGGACAGGGCTATAACGCTTAGGCTGGTTTGCTTCAATTGCGCAGAAAAATGACGTAGAATCCTTGGCAAATTAATACAATTGGAATTCACCATGGATAAATACCTGATCCCTCTGCTTATTATTGCTATTGCGCTTATCTTTTTATATTTTCGCTCTAGTGGCAATAGCGAAGCTGCCCAGAAAAATATTGCAGTTGGCAATCAATTCCTCGCAGACAATAAATCTAAAACAGGTGTCATTGAAACTCAATCGGGCCTTCAGTATCTGGTTTTAATTCCCGGCAGCGGTAACGAACATCCGGGCCCACGAGACAAAGTAAAAGTGCATTATCATGGAACCTTGTTAGATGCTACGGTGTTTGATAGTTCGGTTGAACGGGGATCGCCGATTAGTTTCGGGCTTAATCAAGTGATCGCTGGTTGGACAGAGGGTGTACAGTTAATGGTGGTTGGAGAGAAAACCCGTTTTTTTATACCCTCTAATCTGGCCTATGGCAATCGTTCTACTGGAAAAATACAAGCAGGCTCGTTACTGATATTTGAAGTCGAGCTCCTGGCGATTAATCCCTGACAAGCAAATGGGTAAATAATGTTTAAATCGATAGAGCCTTGTCCTTTGCCAAAAAATGCTTTGTTAGCGCGATACCTGCATAGTAAAGATTCAAAAGGATATACCGACTGTTTTGCCATTAATTTGCAGCAAAGAATCGAACTGCCTGATTTTGTGGAAGCTTTTTATACCAGTTCCCTATTTAAAGTCGAACGAGCGATCTTGATGATTATTGGTAAGTCTTCCAACGATAAAAAAGCCAGAGAACTAGCCACAGGGTTGCGCCCGGATTTTGCCGCCTGGACCGTCGAAGACAGAAACAAAAATCAAATTTTGTTGTGTGATTTTCTGCAACGAACCCGGTCTTGGTTAATGGTGGAAAATACAAACGAGCCAAATCAAACTAAACTATATTTCGGATCGGCGGTGGTGTTTAAATCATCAGACTCAGGGAAGACAAAACCACCTACAGGATTTTCTTTATTATCGCGGTTTCATGTGTGGTATTCCAAAGCCTTGTTGAACGCGGCCTATCGGAAATTGACTAAAAATTGAAATGTATTGTTAGTTTGATGGATTGACTTTATACGAACTTAAAAGACAATCAAATCAGTTGATCAGAACTACCAACTATCCCGCAAAGATCTAAGCGCCAAAAATACCTGTTTAGGCTCAGGATTTTCCAGTGAAAGATGAACTATGGTGTCCCGATTATCCAATCGCATAAAGGTATTAAAACTTTTCTCATTACCTATATTGGTTTGCATAGAGCCCGGAGCATAGCTGGCTGAAGTGACCTCTTCCAACCATTGTTTGGCAATCTGATTGTTCGGCTCAAATTGTAAAGTAAAACGTAGATTATTTTCCAAATAATCATGCCCGGGATAAACCACAATATCATCGGCTAGAACTTGGAATTGCTCGGTAATGGTTTGATATAACGCTTCTTCATCACCGCCACCACGGCAGTTCCCAACCCCGGCATTAAATAAAGTATCGCCGGTAAAAACGGCTTTGGCCTGTCCATTTTCTTTTAGGATAAAACATAAATGGGCAAAAGTATGGCCGGGTGTGTCCAACACCAGTAACTGATTATTCCCATTCAAATCAATGGTTTCATCCGCCACCAAGGTTCTGCTTAATCCAGGAATTTTATCTTTTCCATTGCTATGCGCCCACACTTCACATGCGTGTTGTTGCACTAACTCGGCATTACCTTTGGTATGGTCCCAATGTTCATGAGTATTAATAATCGCTTTTAAAGAAAGCTTGTTGTATTTGAGATGTCGGTTAATTTCTGTCGCATCCCATGGATCAATGACTAATGCTGTTTGATCGGCCAATTCGAGGATATAGTTAAAATTACGAAGTTCGTTATGGGTATAGATCTGATGTATTTTCATGGGCCCGGTTTTGAGAAAAAATCGTACCCAATACTATAGCACAATCAGGCACAGGATTTATTTGAAATGACAACCAATGATTGCCTTTTCCCATCAAGAGCGAGGGGGGATGGTTACGCAATACCGAAACCGATTCACTGCCGATCCCCCAGTTGTCGGTTGAGACTTCCTCAATAATTACAAAAGTCGTTTTGGGTTTTTTACCGAGCACACCCTAAAGCAATTTTGTTGCATTGGTGATTAACTTCTGTTTATCTTGTTTGCTGACTTATGCATCGGTTATTTTAAGGTTGATGTGTTGTTTATTTCGACAGAATGGATGAAGAAAAGCCATTACCCTGGATGGGTCATAGTATTTAGACATGCTATTCCATTTCTTCTGAATGGAGCGATTGTTGGTCGTGGGTATTCGAATTTATTATTGATGATCGATTTTATTAGCTTGACGGTGGCGCTAAAGATGACCCCGTTAATCACATCAAATTCATAACTGAATAACATATATCAATTAGTGTTTACCACAACAAAAAAGGAGGGAAGTTTTCACCATTCCCTCCAAAGGACTATCGAACTAACGGGCATTAGCTTTGGCTTAAATCTTATTTCGTTGAAGCCAATTTTGATTGTTCACTGATTACTTCTGGATTTGCCCTAAGCTTTAAATACGCAACCACCGCATCCGCCTGATTGGATGTCGCCAAAGATAATAACGTCTGACCGTCACAGCTCACTTGCGGATAAATTGTTCTTATGTGCGTTTTGGCCCTTCTCAAGCTGTAACGCAGTTGAAATAGCTGGTCATTTTTGACGCTTTCACACAATGATTGAGCCAGCTTGTTAAAACTAAAACTCGTCTCCAAGCCTGAAGCTTTAGCCAGGTTACCTGTTGTAGGACCAATCAATAAAAGAATAAGTAATGTTTTTGAAAAATTCATCATTTTCATTCACCTCGATAAGTTAAGAGAAATTTGCCAACCACTTAATGTGGAGAGTGAATTTACTATAGGGCCGGGGATAAAATCTGACAAACGATAAAAAATAACCTACACTTAAGTAAAACTTATGTAATGGGTAGCGTTTATGAAAACTAACAATGTCGATAGTTACCCGTTGCCACTCAGTGGACTCAGGCATTTTTATTGGGCGGCAAAGCTGCTAAGCTTTAAACAGGCCGCACAATCATTGCATGTGAGCGAGGCAGCGATTAGCCAACAAATAAGAAATCTTGAAGCGACCTTAAAGGTCAAACTGTTTAAACGGGGCCATCAAAAGGTCAGCCTAACCGACAAGGGCAGGCAGTTATTTCCTTATGTACAAACAGCTTTTATTAGTTTTCAAGAGGGGATCCAGGCGATCGCCGCTGATCCCGAGCCCAATCGATTGACCCTTTCGACGCTTCCTTCTTTTGCGACTCATTGGTTGATCAGGCGATTATCCTTGTTTAATCAGTTACATCCAGGACTTTCGATCAGCATTGACACTTCATTGGAAATTTTTGATTTTGAAACCGGCCGATTAGATCTGGCGATTCGATATGGTGCGGGAAATTATGCGGGAGTAAAAAGCGAATTATTAATGGAAGACCCAGTCATATTAGTTTGTCACCCTCGGCTGGTATCTGATGGTAAACCGACTCGAGAGGATTTCTTGCGACTACCCACCATTATCGGCACCACCGGTGGTGTGAGTCAGACAATGCAGGCTTTTAAAGACTTTTATCAAATGCCTGATGACGCGCAGCATGAAACGCTGTTATTAACAGATGGCTCGCTAGGAGTGGAAGCGGCACAAAGCGGTCAGGGCATTAGTCTACAACGAATTAGTCTGGTGGTCGATTTAATCGAATCGGGCGAACTGGTTTATGCCACCGATTTTGCCTACAGGTATTTTAGTTTTTATGCAGTCGCTCCGCAAAGTCATTTCGAAAACCCCAAAGTGGTCAAGTTTTTATCCTGGTTAAGAGTGGAGATGGCAACTACCGCCAAACAGATTGCGCCCTATATTGCGACAATAGACAACCAGTGATATCAAACAGCCGGTAACTTTACTCCCTCTCCCTTTGGGAGAGGGTTGGGGAGAGGGAAATGTTATATAATTTCAATCTTTTGGCAGCCGTAGGAAATATTGACCACCTTGTCCTTTAATAGATCACCGCCAATCAGTAATCCCGGTTTTGTGACCATGTCAAAATATTCAAAAACCGGTAGGTCAATGACATTAAATTGACTCTTGACCTTTATTGAATGATCACCCAACACTATTTTATCGAGTCCAACACGACCTACAAAAAATTCTTCTCCATCGTGGTTTTCAGGAACACCATGAACCGCCATCATTTCCTTCAACATTTCTGTGGCGCCTGGCGAAAGAGTATTAGCGGCCGCGCTATTCATTGCGGAAAAGGATGCGCCAGTATCCAAAACAGCCGGGATGGTTTTATCAGCAATAGTTAATTCAACTTTTATCATTCGACCGGCGACATATTCGAACGGAGTACCGCTAACATTGTTGCAACTTTGACCATTTATTTGTGGATTTAAACTGAGTTGTTTTTTTGCGTAATCAATTGATAAATCATAATCCCCAAAAAAGTCGAAACCAAGTACTCCATCTAATTTTACGACACCATGCTCAACGTTGGTTAAGTCGGTAAGGACCGCTTTAATGTTATCTCTTTCCAGTCCTGCAAATCGAACACTGTCTAATGGCGCCAAATAAGTCTGCGTGTTTGAATAGGCGCGACCAATCATCACTCTTTCATATTTACTTTCGTCCAATGCCATTCCATCCAATCGTTTTTCATTGAGCGCGGTAACGCCGGCGCCGGTGTCAAAAGCAAAATTTTTGTCCTGACTAGAGTTGATACTGACCGGTACTAGAATATGATTTCTAGGGCCTATTTTAAAATCAACGGTGATGCCTTCAGCTGCCAACAAAGAATGACTTTGTATGGCAATCAAAATGATACTTGCTATTAATCCATTCATTATTTTATTCATCGTTTATCTCCAAATTAATTTCTATTCGCCGGTCGACAGTTCAAATTGAGTGGTCTGTGCCACTATCACCATACCTTGAGGTACTTCACTTTCTCCTTTTTCTCCGACCACCATAGACTGGTTAACCGTAAATCTTGTGGGTTGATTCTGAGTGCTGTAGCGAAGTTTTATGTCATTGGCGGCCTGCGATATGGGTGTAAACAGGAATGTGATTAATACTAGTGCGAGTAATTTTTTCATACTGTAAACCTTTTTAGGATTGGAAAGAATTATCCTAGCGATTTTATGTCAACTCAATATTTCGCTTTTGTCACAATCTGTCACAGTGATTGGTTTGTTGTGTTGTTGCTACTCACAATGACAATTTCCCTAAGTAAATTTTCAATGTCTCTACTCGAGAGGACCGACCGTTGACTCTCAATTCAGCTGTTACAAACTGTGACATGACCGTTATCAGCTGCTGACACGACTGCGCTAAGTTGTAGTTCAAGATTTGTAATTCCTAAATTGTAATTCATAGTCGTATCAATGCTGTTGGAGGCAACGGACAATGACAAGCAGAAGTAAAAAGAGTGTAATGCTGATGATAGGTTTAGGCGTGAGTATTTCTATCTTTGCCTGGACCTCTGACAACCAAGTTGAAACTAAAAAAACTTACCAAACGGCAACTGTATCCTTGGGCACAATTACTGAGATGGTGGTCGCGACTGGTGTGATACGGCCGATGGTGGGGGCGGAAATTAATGTGGGTTCGCGAATTTCTGGCACCGTGGTTAAATTACCTGTTGAAGTGGGTGATTCAGTCGAGGTGGGACAACTACTCGCCAAATTGGATGCTACCGCGCTACAGGCTTCCGTTGATCAAAGGCTTGCCGATGTCGAGCTGGCAAAACCAAAAGTATTGCTTGCGGAGTCGATGCTTAAAAGAAGTCAACAATTAGCTGCTCGTAATCTGGTTTCTGCGGCGGACTTGGATATCGCCAGGCGGGATTTAGCAGTCGAGCGCGCTCAACTGAAAGCCAGCGAAGCGCGTTTACGATCGGCAAACATTCAATTGGGCTACACCCAGATTATTGCTCCGATCAAGGGCGTGGTTGCAGAAGTGTCTACCCGTAAGGGTGAAACTGTGGCGGCGAATTTTTCAGCGCCAACCTTTGTCACAATTTTAAATCTGGACCGCCTTGAAGTGCTGGCTTATGTGGACGAAACCGATATTGGTCTTATTCAAGTTGGACAAAAAGCCTCCTTTACTGTCGATACTTATCCCAATCAGGAATTCAAAGCCACCATTAATGCGATTCATCCACGGGCAGAAATTCAAGGTTCGGTAGTGAACTATGTGGTTAGGCTAGATTTAGAAACCAGCGACACCTCTATCAACAAGACTTTTATTTTGCGGCCGGAGATGACCGCCCATGTGCGTTTAATGGTAGCAAAAAGAAACGATGTTATTAAAGTCTCGCGCAATACGATTAAACGAAAAGGTGGTCGCCAATTTGTTTTGTTACAAAAAAATGGTCAATGGATCGAACAAAGCGTTCGTACCGGTTGGCGATCAGAATCGGAAGTTGAAATTGTTAGCGGAGTTAACGCTGGTGCCATATTAGCGATTAATTCAAACAACAAGGAGTCATAAAAAAATGATTGAGCTCAAAGGTATATCAAAATCTTATCGGCGCCCAGACGGTGACCAATTAGATGTTCTGAAGTCGATAGACTTTAAAGTAGAAAAGGGTGAATTTGTCGCGATTGTCGGTCCCTCTGGTTCCGGCAAAAGTACTCTGATGAATATTTTGGGATTATTGGATAGCGCCGATTCTGGTGACTATCAATTGATGGGTTCTAACGTATCCAACCTGACTACTGCTGAGTTAGCAAAAACCCGAAATCAAACCATTGGGTTTATCTTTCAGCAGTTTCATTTGTTGCCGAGAACAACGGCTGCGGAAAACGTCGAGCTGCCACTTATCTACAGCGATGTACAAGATACTCGCAAGAAAGCGGTGAATGCGCTTTGCAAAGTGGGACTGGAAGACCGACTGAGTCATTACCCCAGCGAACTTTCTGGCGGTCAACAACAACGAGTGGCGATCGCACGGGCGTTGGTCAATGATCCCGATGTGATTTTAGCTGACGAGCCGACCGGAAATTTGGACCCAGAATCCGGCCGTCAGGTAATGAGGTTACTAAAAGATTTAAATCAGAAAGGTTCAACCATTCTGGTGATTACCCATGACCATGAGATTGCCAGTCAAGCTTCACGGGTTGTCAAAATTAACCACGGTTGTTTAACAGCTGCCTAGGGCCTGTTGAACTATGAAAGATCAACAGGCCCTAATCTTTTTCGAGGAGAAAAATAATGAATCGAAGACTTTTACTCAATGGTAGTTTAAGAATGTTAGCGAGAAATAAACTAAGGACATTTTTTATGGGCATTGGGGTTATTGTCGGGGTGGCAACGTTGATCGCCGGGCAATCATTAGGTACTGGTGCAGCAAAGCAGATTACCGAACGAGTCGACAAAATGTTCGGTCAGGGTACTATCCTGGTATTTTCTCGCACACTCAATAGTGACGACCTTGATGTGATTCAGCAAAAGATGATTCAGGTGGAGGCTATAGCTCCGCGATTTAGCGCAGGTGAGCTTGAAGTTAATTATCAAGGTATCAATCGTCAAGCGGCGGTCTATGGCCATGCCGAAAACGGTGATTATGTGTGGAGCCGCGGTGTAGTCGATGGTCGTTATTTCAGTTCTGCCGATATCGGCAAAACCGCCCGAGTGGCGTTGATCGGAACGCGACTGGCAACCGCACTTTTTTCCAACGACGACCCCATCGACCAGGAAATTCTGATTGCTTCGACCCCTTTTCAGATCATTGGTCTTTTGGAGCCTGCTGGGATTGACCCACATGGAGAGGACCGCGATGAAGATGTTTTTATTCCTATTACCACCGCCATGCGTCGATTAAACAACGCTAACTATGTGGGAGCGGCAAAAATTCTAGTCAGTAATCATGAGCTAGTCGATGAAGATGCCGATGAACTTTCTTTGATCTTAAGGCAACTACACCATATTGCTGTTGGCGAAAAGGAAGACTTTTTCGTGTATACCTCCAAGTATGCCGGTCGCTTTATTACCAAGGCAAATAAGGTATTAAAACTCTATCTTATGCTCGCCGCTGGCGTGGTGTTGCTGGTAGCAACGGCGGTGATCAGTAGTATTATGTTAGTGGTAGTGCGGGAAAGGATTGCCGAAATCGGCCTGCGTAAAGCCGTCGGTGCAACCCCTCAAGCAATTAGTTTTCAGTTCATGTTGGAAGCCGTTGGCATCACTTTGCTAGCAGGATTGTTCGGAATTGCTGTCGGTGTGTTAGCGGCCAATGTTATTTCTCTCTACATCGATGTTCCAGTGGTATTAAATAATTCAATTATAGCAATGGGGTTGGTCTCTGCAACCATCGTCGGCATTGGCTCTGGTATTATGCCTGCTCGCAGGGCGGCAGCGTTAGACCCGGTTGAATCGCTGAAATGAATTGGCGAAAAAATTTAGCTTGGTCCTTTAAGGCTCTTTGCAGAGCACGGCTACGAACCTTAATGTCTTCGGCCAGTATGGCGATCGGGATCGCGGCAGTGACAATGTTATTGGGCGTTAGCGCCGGCGCGGAACAGGCGTTTCAGCAGGCGCTAGAAGCCATGGGTAAAAACTTACTTTCGGTTGGCGCCGAGCGTAAAGAAAGTGGTGCTTTGCGAGGTCGTAGTGATCATTATGAAACATTAACCCTTGGCGATTGGCGAGCCATTATGGGAGAGTTGGATAGTGTTGCCAGAGCGGCACCGATTGCAATGGGCAGTTTTGATATTCGTTTTAGCGGGCGCTCAGTCAAAATGACAGCGATTGGTACTAGCCCCGAATTTCAAATCACCAACAATCAGCTATTGGCTGCCGGGCGTTTTTTTGATCAGAATGATTTTGATGATTATGCACGGGTGGCGGTAATTGGTTCAGAGGTTGCCAAACAACTATTCTTTGGTGAACAACCTCTCGGCGAAAGGATCTTGGTGGGTAATATGCCCTTCATCATTATTGGCCTACTCGAAGAAAAAGGCACCGATGTGAGCGGTTCATCGCAAGATGATCGAATAGTGATCCCGGCAACGACCGCCCAACGGCGATTGCTTGGAGCCGATTACATCGACCGGATCTTTGTCCAGGCAGCTTCTAAAGAATTGATCAATCAAGTCATACAGGAGGTGCGAAATCTACTTCGTCATCGGCATGGGTTGGCCGAGCAAACGGCCGATGATTTTACCATCAGAGATCAAGCCAGCTTGCTCACTACACTCAATGAAACAGACAGTACTCTGGAGCGGTTTCTCACCGGAATTGCGGCTTTGACTCTTGCTTTGGCGAGTCTTGGTTTGCTGGCCGTTTCACTATTATCGGTGCGAGAAAGGCAATCGGAAATAGGGTTGCGGTTAGCGGTCGGGGCGTTGCCGATACATGTTTTAGTTCAATTTCTTTGTGAAGCGGTGATGGTCTCTTTGCTTGGCGCTTTAGCTGGCTTGCTCACCGGAGCAGTTGGCATTATGATGGTTGAATGGTTGCTTGGCTGGCAGTTAGTTTTTACCTGGATAAGTGTATTATATACCTTCCTTATTTCATTAACACTTTCACTGGGTTTTGGCGTTTATCCGGCGCTACAAGCGGCTAAATTGGACCCTATTGTCGCTCTAAAGAGTGCCTGAAGATGAGTTTAAAATCATGAGCCTAAATCAATGAATTCAGTTCAAGTACAACATTATGAAATATTAATGATCGATGATGATGAGGATCTTAATCAGTTAGTGGCAGAATATTTGGCCCGATTCGGTCATCAATTAAGATCGGCTATCACCGCAACAAAAGGACTAAAAGAACTACGCAGAAAAGTACCGGACCTGATCATTCTTGATGTCATGTTACCGGACACAGATGGACTCACTTTATGCCGTGAAATTAGAACTGAATTTGATGTGCCTATCATTATGTTAACCGCCAGAGGTGAGTTAGCTGATAAAGTGATGGGACTGGAACTTGGCGCCGATGATTATATTGCCAAACCTTTTGAACCTAGAGAGCTGGTCGCACGCATACAATCAATCATCCGCCGTAGTGAAAAAAGACTCACCCAACAAGCGTTGGTTTTTGAAGGATTACGACTCGAAAAAGAAACTCGTGCAGTGAGCCTGGAGGGTGAAGAACTTAGTCTCACCACCTTAGAATTTGAATTATTACGTTTGCTGATGGAAAGCCATGGAAGGGTACTGTCTCGCAATCGATTGATTGAACGACTTCGTGGAATTGATGCAGAAGTTTATGACCGCTCGGTGGATATGCTGATCTGCCGATTGCGAGAAAAACTCAAAGATGACTCACAAAAACCAAAATTTATTAAAACCATCCGGCTCACCGGTTATCAATTTGTAGGAGTGCCGAGTTGATGAGTAAACAATTTGAGTCAGCAGAACAGAATGGTCGCTCCAGTTTAATTTCTCACTTGGCAGCTTCGACCGCGTTGTTAGCGGCCGCCATTGTATTATTGGCGGTGATCTTTTTTCAATCGATGATCCACCAGTTTTTTAATGAATCTTTTAAGTCACCGCTTAAAGAATGGTCGGCGATGGTGGCGACTAGGATTAGCAACGACCACAAACTGGCGCAAGCCATCGCAAAAAATCACAAAATAGGCATTGTGATCCAAACTAAAAATGACACAGTCGCTTTTGGTACTGATGGTCAAACCATCGACCCCAAAGAGTTGTTAGATCCCAAACATAAATTCCGTCAAATACAAGTTTATGCTCACGACGGACAAGCATTTACTTTTCTGTTAGATGAGAAACAATTTGTCGATGGACATAATTCTTTACTTCTCTGGCTACTGGCGATGTTACTGATCATTATCGGAGTGGTTTACGCAGTTCAGCTCTCTCAACTGCGCCCGCTTAAATGGTTAGGTAGCGGGGTCGAAGCCGTCGCCAGGGGGGATTTTTCCAAACGGGTGCCGGTGGTTCGAAAAGATGAAATCGGCCAGGTTGCCCAGTCATTTAATCTGATGGTCAGTAAACTCGAGCAAATGATGGACGACAGGGAACGATTGCTGGCAGATGTTAGTCATGAACTTCGTTCGCCGTTGACAAGAATAAAATTGGCAGTGGAATTGCTCCCCGAAAATACTAAAAACGAAACAATCCGCAAAGACATTGCTGAAATGGAATCACTGATCACCGTGTTGTTAGAACGGGAAAAGGTGAAACATCAGATAACCGTGGTACAAAAAGAGCGCCTGGATCCGGCGGTCATTGTCAAACAGGTTATCAGTAGTTTCAAAGGGGGGACGCCAGCGATTGAACTAAAATTGCGACAAAAATCGTTGCAATTCGAGGGCGACCCAGCGCTGATTAAGGTCTTAATGCATAATCTGATTGATAATGCGGTTAAATTTTCTTTACCCGATAGTGGACCGATTAGGGTTCTTCTTGATTTGAGTTCTGATAGATTTGAATTGGTGGTTGAGGATGATGGACAAGGGATTCCAGCTGAGCAAATCGATAAAATACTTGAAGCTTTTGTCAAATTGAACCCGGCACGCGGTCATCGTCAAGGCTATGGATTAGGTTTAAATCTGTGTCAGCGGATTGTTCAAGCCCACAACGGCAATATCGAAATTCAATCTCAAGGAAAGCGAGGCACAAGAGTTTGTGTGAGTCTTCCAGCTTAAAAAGTTTTGTCCTGAAAGTAGTCCCTTTGTTGTTCACGATCTCACACAGGGTAATACAATGTTGATTAAAAGAATACTCCAGATATTACCTGCTGATACTTTTTTCCAACTTGTTGAGCAGTTCGTGTGACTCTCTTATCTTGTGCTTCACGGTTGATTTAATAATTTGTTTTCGCCGTGTATGCCTATTAGCCGATCTTCGTAGGTCTAGGCTACTGGGAAAATTGGATAATTTATAGGGAGTTTACGATGAAGAAATTAATTTTAGCCACAGGATTAAGTGCTTGCCTGATTTCAGCCTGCGCTCACAATCAAAATTCCGGCCCAAATGCCGGTCATGGATTGGATGGTTTTTTTAGGGGGATAGCGCATTTAGTATTATCACCCTTTCAAATAGCAGCCGGCCTTCTGGAAGGCGTCGCTTCGCTTCCCTACTATGCGAGTACAGGATTACACGCGATCAATCAGGGAATGCTAGATGCGCAAGCCAAAATCACGCTGGACGATACTTATGATGCTGCCTACGGAAAACGGATCCACGAGGTAAAGCCAGACGGTGATACCAATGAAAGATTTCGCCGTATGAAACATGCTACAAGCTATCTGCAAAAAGTACTTAAACAATATGGTATTGCGGATTATCAGTATTATATTCTTACCAGTATCGACACCGCGAATAGTCAAGGAGCAACACTTTTTGCGGTTGTTTATCGTACCGAAAACTCGATCACAGTAGTCGATAAATATAACCATAAAAAAGTGCGCAAATTTACCAACAAGGATCGATTGTTCTATGAACCTTACCGCACCGATATCGATGGGAATTCTCTCGATACAATCGTCGATTGGGCAGGTGTGCCGACCAACTCTTACGATAGCCAAAAAATGCAAGCAGTCTTGTTGACACTGGCGGCAAACGCGATAGCCAACGGAAAAAAACGAACGGATTACTGGGAAGCGGAAGTGCGTTGGATTGACGGAGAGTATTTAAAGATATTGCAAAAACAGAAATCGAAAATAGATCAGTCGATGGTCATCTAGATTATTCGAACACTAAAACCATTCGATGAGTCAACGTTAGGGGGTTCGAATAGAACCCATTCAAGTGATGGAATAATAAAAGCAAGGATGCGTTTGTTCCTCTCTCAACAGGCTTGATAGCCCGAATGGTTAACGGGCGGCCCGGATATCAGCGGTGCTCCGCGCCTATTACACCTTTCTATTGATATTTACCTCTGTGGCAGAGGCTGAATAGCCACAACTGAGCGTGACTAAAATACTAATTTCCACAATTTAATTTTTGTAGACAAAGAATCATTTTGCATTCTGCTTGGTACAAAGAGTATAGTACTTTAACATAAGTTCTTGACTCAAAGGAAAACTCATAAATGAAAAACACACTGGTTTTAATATGAAAGGCAGTTGCTTATGTGGGTCAATAAACTACAAGATTGAACTACCCTTTAAGGATTTTCAATATTGTCACTATTAGCGTTGCTGTAAATTTACAGGGAGTGCTCACACAGCTAATATATTTGTTGCCCCTGAAAGATTTAAGTGGGTAACGAAAGAGGAATTTGTTGGACGTTATGAAGAGCCGGACGCCAAGTATTTTGCGACTTGTTTTTGCAAACGATGTGGCTCATGCCCTGGTCGGTACTAGGGGGTAACAAAGTTGTGGTGCCTGCTGGCACGCAGGATGATGACCCTGAGATAAAACCTATGCACAATATTTACTGGCAATCAAAAGCATGTGGGTTTGAAAATGCAGGCGATCTTACTCAATATGATGGTCTGCCGACTAAATAAGGAGCTTTAACAAATATGTTTCTCAGGATGAAATCGTGGCAAGTTTTTACAATCGTTGCCGTTGTACCTTTTGTTGCACAAATTATTCTTGTTTCATTTGTTGCAACTGGTAATATCCCAGATCCAAGAGCTCTACTTTCTATATTTCCCTATCTGATGGCTATATTCATGTCCGTGTTTATGACCTGGTTTTGGAGCCTGGGGACTGGACTTAACAAACTAGTTAGTTTGGAGATTAGGCCCAGTTCAAAATTCTTCAGATTTGGAATCATCTATACAGGCGCATACACGCTTTTGTTTACTGTAATTATGTTGAATTTACTGGAAAGCGGAAATCCAGGCGGAAAGATAATACTGATAGTGCCTTTCCATTTTCTTGCAATGTTTTGCATGTTTTATGGTATTTATTTTATTGCAAAAAATCTGGTGATGGCTGAAAAAAATGCAATGGCAAAATTTGATGACTTTGCAGGTCCATTTTTTCTGCTTTGGTTCTTTCCTGTGGGAATATGGATTGTTCAACCAAGGATTAACAAGCTTGTTGCTGTTAAAACATAACTAGCCGCAGCTTTCAGGTAGAAATCTGGCCGAAGCGAGCCAAGTGATTGATTTACCTATAAGACACAGAGCAATTTAACGAATGATCCTACAACTCTATGAAAAACATCAAAAAGGAAATTAAATGAGCAACACAAGAATAATGGCACTATGTACAGTTTGTTTTCTAATTGGATTTTTTGTCTCCAGTTATACACAAATTGGCCTGAAAGAAGGCATCGATACAACAACATCAAAGCAGACCGGTAATACATTGGAATTACAAAACAGGGAGTTAAGAGATTTAGCAGAAGAAAATAGCATTAATATTCAAAATGTAGCCAGTAGTTCGCTCTCCGAAAATCTAACTGAGAAAATTTCTCGTTTGAATGAAATAATTGTGAAAAAAGAATTGCGATTGGCTGATATCATCGAAGAAATCACCTTAAAAGAACAAGCTGCTTTGTTGGAAGTCGAAAATAAAATTTCTGAAAAAGACAAAACAGTATCAAAAAAAGAGGCGGAAAAATACTTGCCCAAACCTTTTTCAGGCGTTTTAGCGGGAAACAAGAATAAACATTTTATGCGGGATTTCAATAAACTCAACGATGAGCCGGTTGATTACGATTGGGGATATCGTATGGAGCTACATATCAAGGACTTCGTTATTATTCATCAATTTTCAGAATACATTAACCTCGAATCAGTGGTTTGCAAAACTTCCATTTGCGAAATCAGAGGATTTGAGGCAAAGGATAAAACATGGAACTATGTGATGAATGATATGCAATTACAAGAATGGTGGGAATTCACCAATACTAGTTCAACCAATAATCATTCGGAAGAGTTTGGTCAATATTTTTATGTGTTAACCTCGGGATTACGTGGCTTAAATCTATAGGGCAATACAGTTTATGAAAACAGATAATCTTTTCGAATCAATTCCAGAAAACCTTGAACAAGAAATATTCGAGTCGTTGGTCGAAAAAAATCAGGTTAAGATCGAGCGGATTATTTCTAAAGGGCATACCTCACCGAGTCAAGGTTGGTACGATCAGGAGCAGGATGAATGGGTCGTTGTGTTAAAAGGTGCTGCTACTCTCACCTTTGAAAATGGTGAAGAAAAAAATCTTAAAGATGGAGATTATGTAAATATTCCAGCATATACAAAACATAAAGTTAGTTGGACAAAGCCTGATGAAGAAACGATTTGGTTAGCGGTTCATTATTAAACAAAACGAAATATTAGGCGGAATTGACCATTTTTGTCGATAATTAGAGATTCTAGTCTCCCGAAGTATTCCATTCCGACTGAAGGTGCTGTATAAAGTCGCCATGAAAATGCCTAAGAGAATTAAACCGCTATTCGACGACGGAATAGTGGATGAAGTATTAAGCCAGCTGATGAGCGGCAAAGAAGCGACCGTTTATGTGGTTCGCTGTGGATCAGAGATCCGCTGCGCTAAAGTTTATAAAGAAGCCAATAAACGCAGCTTTAAAAAAGCGGTGGAATATCAGGAAGGTCGTCGTGGCAGAAATAGTCGACGAACCCGCGCCATGGAGAAAAAATCCAGCTTCGGTCGTAAGCAGCAGGAAGAGGCCTGGCAAAATGCCGAGGTGGATGCGCTATACCGATTAGCCGATGCCGGGGTCAGAGTGCCACAGCCTTATGGATGTTTTGACGGGGTATTATTGATGGAGTTAATTACCGATGCTGAGGGTCATGTAGCGCCCCGGCTCAATGATGTTTTTCTCACCGAAGAACAAGCGATTGAAGATCATGCGGTCGTTATGCATGATGTCGCTCGTATGCTGAGCGTGAGTGTGGTGCATGGCGATCTGTCTGAATTTAATGTGTTATTAGACGAATTTGGGCCAGTTATTATTGATTTACCTCAAGCGGTCGACGCCTCAGGCAATAACAATGCTAAAGCGATGTTAGCGCGTGACGTGAATAATATGACCAGTTATTATGCTCAATTTGCACCACAGCTGGCTAACAGTCGATACGCTCAGGAGATCTGGGAGTTGTATGAAAAAGCTGAACTTAAAGCTGATGTGGTTTTAACCGGCCAGTTTAAAGAAAGTGAACAACTAGCGGATGTGGATGAAGTGTTATTACAGATTAAAGCGGCTTTTGAAGAGGAGCAAGCGCGTTTAGAGCGGATGCGCGAAGCAGAAGTAGATTAAGGCTGAAACGAGCATCTTGAGGTCGAACGGGTATATATATCAACAGCCGCGATTAACCAAGGTATTTTTATTTTTCTGTATAGTAAATTCGTGCTCTTTGCTAGTAAAATTCTGCCTGGTATAAAAAAGCACATCAATATCAGTGAGTTAAAATTTGTCTTGGAGCTAGTTTTGTAAACTATCCAGTAACGCTGAGATTTCTTGGCGTTGGGTTAATGCTAAGATCAAAGCGAGGTCTTGCGATTGTAACCGCTCAGTGATGAGCTTTGCTCCTGCTAGTGGCTCGTCGACGAAAACTATTTTATCTTTGGCTTGACCCAGTCTGATAGCGGTTTCGGCGATCAATTTCGGCACTTCAGTCAATTCTCTACCACGCAAATAAGTTTCGATTTCTGCGATGACCAATAATTCGGGATGCATTTTCATCGCCGCTTCGGTCATCGACTGGATATCTGCATTAGAGCGATCACCCGCCGCGCTGATTTGTAGTAACCTGCGTTTCGCGGGCATCCGAATAACCGTATCGGCCATGGCTTTCATACTGTGGGTATTATGGGCAAAATCTACAATCACTCGAGCACCTTTCACCCGGAATTGATTGCCACGGCCGGGGTTATCGTTGATATCACTGCTAAATTGCTTGAGTGCCTGGCGAATGTAATCCATATCAATATGCAAAGCACTGGCTAAGGCAATTGCCCCGAGGGCATTTTGAATATTATAACGGGCAGCGCCGTTAAAGGTGATGGCGACATCATTTACCGGTAAAACTGGGGTTGCCCCGGCCTCATTTTCATAGACCATGATATCGTCTCGCAAATAACAAAGGGTACCTTTGTTTTTTCGATGCTCGAGTAATATAAGGTTGTTTTCGTCCAGTGAAAACCAACTAATTTTTTTGTCCAGGCTTGCCCCCACTTGTGCTAACTGCGGATCGTCTGCGTTAAGTACCAGTGTGCCACCGTTGAGCGCTTTGGCGACGATACACTTAGCTTGGGTCAAGGCTGGCAAGCTGTTAATGCCATATTCACCAAAATGATCTTCGGCGATATTGGTGATCAGTGCGGCATCGATATGCGGAACGGCCAAGCCGCGCCTGAGTAAGCCGCCCCGGGCGACTTCTAACAAGGCCATTTGAGTTTGAGGGTGACGCAGCGCCATTCCAGCCCCCATGGGACCCGAATAATCGCCCTCATCAATAATTTGTTCACCCACCCGGATAAAATCCGTGGAAGTGATCCCACAACATTGGCCGGACAATTTGACCATCAATGAAGTCAATCGCACACAGGTGGATTTGCCGTTAGTACCGGTGATCATCGCGATAGGTATAGAAGAATATTTGGACCAATCGATATCATCGAGCGCAGGCAGCTTACGTACCGGCCAAATTTGAGTCGACGCGCCGTAACCTAAGGAAAACTCGTCGTCGTCCACCAAAAATGGCACTTTCTCAGCTTCCGCTCGCTGTATGATGGTGAGCAAGGGTGGATTAATTTCTGCTTGGATCAAAGCGTTCAGTCGTGTCATCATTTCCGTCGGTGATTCTGTCGCTGGCTGATTAAGAAGTTCTTCACAGGTTAATGACCAGGCGGCTTCATTAATTTCAGTGGCGGCGTACAAGGCGTCGCGAGGCGCGCTGATCAAAAAACTGACCCCATCTTCAAAAATACGCTGGGTAATTTTCTGTTGCTGCCACCCTACGGAATTCAAAATAGATCGAACGTGATTTTGCCAACAGTCGACGACCGTTTGCTTATTGATGCCGCTGACAGAAATATCGATTATCGCGCCGAGATGATCCCACACCAATCCTTTACCGGTGAGTCGATGGCTGTCGTCTAGTGTCAATTGAATCATTTAAACTGCCGGTTCCTGTGATTTAATCGCTTGCTTCATCGAGTTCTGAAACCACCCGTACCCCACGCTCATCTTCAACTATTTTCATCCCAGACTCCAACACAAAGGGGTCGGGCTCATCCGTTTCCATCATAGAGACGACGGTCTGAACCTTTTTGTCGTTTTGCGCTCTTGTCACTCTAGTGCCGCTGTTAAAGTTAACGATTTGTTTCCAGCAACGGGTGATCGCATCGCCAAATATCATCAATAAATCATCTGCTTCGGCCATTTTTAATCCGACCTCGATCGCTTTTACTTCGTCCGGTTCGATGGTGATCGCCGATTCGGCGACCCCTTGTTTGAGCAGTTCGAGGGCAATACGTTTTGGCACTTCGTCATCTCCGCGGCCACGACGGTCATCGTCGGCTTTGCATATATAGTGGTCAAAATGTCCTGCGGCAGCTTGTGCGATGTTATCCAGGTCTTCATCTCTACGGTCGCCAGGTCCGGCGATCACCACAATACGTCTGCCGTTGATTTCCAGTTTGCTGGCCAATTCGCTGAGAAAGCCAACGCCATCGGCGTTATGGGCGTAATCCAAGATCACTCGGAATGGGTGTTCGTCGTAAACGTTCATACGGCCTGGTGCTTGGAAGAAAGTGGTATTAAAAGTGCGTAATCCGTGGCGAATATCTTCCAGGGATTTACCCATACTAAAGGCTAAAGCGGTGGCAAACATCGCATTTTGCACGTTGTGGACCGCTTTACCTTCCAGGGTGGCCGGGATCAAATGGGTCCAGAGTAGGGGAATATGCGCGCCGTTATCAAAAATGGTTATCATATCGCCGTTGATGCCTTTTTCTAACACCACTGCCCGTCCACCGGCGCGAATATGTTTTCTGACTAGCCCGTGACCGGGATTAAGGGTGACATAACAGAGGTTTTCGGCTTCGGTATGGTCGGCCATTTTTAAACACAAAGGGTCATCGGCGTTGAGTACCGCGGTATCTCTCGCCACCTCGACCACGATCCGTTTGACCTCTGCCAGTTGCTCCAGGGTATTGATGCCACGCATACCTAAATGGTCGCTTTGCACATTTAATACCGCGCCGACGTCGCATTCGCGATAGCCCAGGCCTGAACGTAAAATTCCACCACGAGCAGATTCTAATACAGCGACGTCGACTGAGGGGTCCCGCAGCACAATTTGCGCTGAAACCGGGCCGGTCATGTCTCCTTTAACCGAAAGATGACCATCGACATAAACCCCATCGGTTGACGTCATACCGACGATATGTCCTGCGGTTTTTAATATATGGGATAAAATTCGAGAAGTGGTGGTCTTACCGTTGGTCCCAGTGATGGCGGCGATCGGAATTCGAGTCGGCGAGCCTTCGGGAAATAACATGTCGATGACTTTCCCAGCCACATCTCTCGGTTGACCTTCACTCGGCGCAACGTGCATGCGGAAACCAGGCGCCGCATTAATTTCAACAATACCGCCACCAATGTCTTTATAAGATTGGGTGATATCTGCAGTTAGAAAATCGACACCGCCGACGTCAAGTCCAATCGCTTTGACCGCTCTTTCTGCCATTAGCTTGTTATCTGGATGCACCACATCGGTCATGTCGATGGCGGTACCGCCGGTGGATAAGTTGGCGGTCGAGCGTAAATAGAATATATCGCCGTCGGCCAACACCGAATTTTCATCGTAATTGGATTCGCTCATTAGCCGTTTAGCTTGCTCATCTAACTCAAGCTGAGTGAGTACTTTTTCGTGACCGACGCCGCGCAGCGGGTCTTGATTGATAAAGTCGATTAATTGCTTGATACTATTTTTACCGTCACCCACTACGTGTCCGGGAACTCGTTTTGCCACCGCGACTAGCTCACCATTGACCACTAACATTCTGTGGTCCAGCCCAGTTAAAAAGGATTCGACGAGTATCGCCCGGCTGCTACCTTGTTCGCGGGCAAAGTTAAAGGCGATTTTCACCTGTTCTTCGGTAGTCAAATTAATTGAAACACCGCGTCCATGGTTAGCGTTAAGGGGTTTTAATACCACGGGGTAACCGATGCGCCTCGCTGCTCGCACCGCTCTGGTTTCTGAATAAACCATATATTGTTTTGGCACTGGTAGACCTAAATCACCCAGTAAATTGTGGGTGTCTTCTTTATCGCAAGAGATCTCCACCGCAATATGGGTGGTTTGACTGGTAATGGTGGCTTGAATTCGTTGCTGATACTTACCGTGGCCAAATTGCACCAAACTGTATTCATTGAGGCGTAACCAGGGAATACCTCGTGCCTCTGCGGCGCTGACCAAAGACCCTGTGCTGGGTCCAAATTCCTTCTTCTGCGCGTAACGGATAAAATCTGCTAACTCTCCAGTAAAATTGAAATCATCCTCCAATTGGGTATCTAGCTGGCTATGCAGATCTTCGGGTAGCAGTGAGATCAGTAGAGAACGGGCAAGCTGTGCCGCTTCTAACCCCACATCGCGTTGGTGGTATTCAAAAACCATATTGTATTGACCCTCGATGCCCGTGCCCCGAGTCCTGCCAAAGCTCACGTCGCTACCGGTCATGCCCTGTAGCTCCAAAGTCACGTGTTCCCAAATATGTGCCATCCAGGTGCCGTCGTCTTCGCTGAGGCGGCGCAAGAATCCACCCGGCACACGGTAAGAACAGCCGTGTTCCGCCAATCCAGGCAGCGCATCACTCAAGCCCTGGATAAAGTCTTTGCCAATCTTCACCGAAGGATATTCTTCTAAAATGCCCAGTTCGACGACGTGTCGAATTACCGGGAAATGGGCGTAGATATTGGGGCCGACGTAAACGTTTGAAGAAATAATTTTCATACTATATATCCGTTAATATTGGGCGAGTCTTAAGCAAACAAATACCTAAACTACGTCAGTTGGATGGGACAGCGTTTTCTAACGGATTGAGGCTATCTTACTAGAAAAATACGCTGCTTAGTTAACAATATTGTTATTATTCATATAGTTGATAGATGGTTGTGTTACCAGGGCTTTTATTCAATCTTCTCACGGCCAAAAATTTCGTTATAAAATTTTTGCGGTAAGCGGCAACCACTGATTACATAATAGAAAGGAATGTGGAATTTGTCTACAAGAGTGATGGGACAATTTACAGAAATTTTAACCTGAAATAATCAGTTGGATTGGTGGAAAGAGTGCTAGACCACGGTATGATTGGCGTAATGATAAATTGAGTAGTTATTGCCATGGATGCAGAAAATGCAGAAGAAATTTGCTGTCACCTTGCCGGTGATCAGCCAATTTTTCGCATAGTGAGGCGCGCCGTGGGCTGGCGCTATTTCTCGTGATTTAGCATGCCCCGCGTAGCGCTTTGGGTACAACTGATTAATTTAGGTTTAACCAGCTGAAGTGGATCTTAACAAAGTGATTGCGTATCAAGTGCGAGCAAAAAACTCGGCTTTGCCACTCCTTTTTAGTGGTCAAGCGCTCGCCGGAAACGCGGATTTATTTTGTGGCAGGTTTGGCGATAAGAGTGTTTAAATCGTAGCTGGAGCCATGACTGAGCATATGTAATTTTAGGCCGATCAACGTAATTGCGTCGCCTTCGCTGGCTTCTGCCATCGAGCTATATTCCACTTCAGAGGGGTCAATCACTGTGACACAACCGCTGCCGACGACGTCCAATACGCCGTTAGGGTCGATAAATACCGCGGTATCTTCGCAGATCCCAATGCCAGTGGCGAACGGGTTATAAGACACGGCAGACAACAAACGACCCAGACGATTTCGCTGGCTAAAATGTTGATCCAGAATGATCTTGTTGATCAGGCCTAAACCGGGAGTCAGTGTTACCCCCTGCTCGTTGGGTAACGCGCCGGTTGGGCCACCGGAAATCATATGTTCGGGCATTATTGCCGCGCCAGCAGAAGTGCCAGCGATGTGTGTTCCGGCCGCGTTGGCTCGGCGAATGGCTTGTGCGATCGGGGTGCCGCCCAAAATAGTAGACAAACGTAATTGATTGCCACCGGTCATAAAAATACCGTCAGCGTTGGTTAGCGTGTCTGCGTAGTCTTCTCGTTGGGCATCGGCTCTTGAATTGATTGGCAATGTGATAACCTCCTTAACGCCGAGATTTTCGAATACCTCGACATAATTATCACCGGTATCTTGCAATCTTGAAGCCGTCGGTATGACTATAATCCTTGCCTTTTTACCGCCACATAATTCGACAAAACGTCGCAATATTATCGGCGCTTCCAGTCTTTCTTCGCCACCACCGATGGGGATAACGTAACCCCTTTGTCCACCTTCAGAAACCCGTGCAGGACACATATCTACCTCTTTATTCATGTTGCATTAAGCCGTCCAGGTCTTGCCCTCTCGGACAAACCATCGTCCCCCCCCCATAACGTCGGAAATCTGATTATCTTTATCCAACACGATTAAGTCCGCATCATACCCTGTTTGGACCCGTCCTTTGCAGGATAATCGCAACAATTTTGCGACATTATCGGTAAATATTGGTAAAACCTGGCTTAAGTCGGCCCCTTTCGCCAATAAATTTTGCAGCGTTTGCAATAACGTTTCCGGACTGCCAATATCCATATGTGTCATTTCGCCTTGACGATTAAAACAAGGCAAACAACCGCCGCCGTCTGAACTAATAGTAATTTGCGCCAACGGCAAACTCCGCTTTATCGCCAACAGTATCGCCTCATCTGCCTCTAGTCCGGGCGCCGCTGTACCCTGGGGAAATGCAGTAATATCGATATAACAACCGAGCTTGAGCAGATCACAGCTATCATCAAACAAAGCGATATTTCTATTAACATGGGTCGGATGAAAGGTTCTCGGCGGCAGTTCAGTTTCGGTCAAAGCGCGCTGTATTAATGCCAACTTACGATCGCCGTCACCTAAATGAAAATGAATAATACCGGCTTTACCGGTTAACAATCCCGCCACGTGGGCTTCGCTGGCCAAACGCACAACTTCGTCAAACGTGGGCTGGCTAGAACGGTGGTCACTAATCGCAAATTCGCCGATGCCAATTACCGGCTCAAGGTAAACAATGTCTTTTTTGGCGTCACCGGTCAGGGTGGTGAGTGGGAAATGATAGCCGCCGGTCCAGCAATAGGCCGATAAACCTTGTTCCCTAAGCGCATAAACCCTGGCCAATAAATTAGCGGTACTGCGAGTCGTATCGTCGGTGCCCAGTAGGCCAACCACCGTGGTAACGCCCGTTGAAATGAAGTCATTAAAAGGGACGCTTGCTACTTGCGAAGCAAAACCTGACTCACCACCGCCGCCGGTAATATGGGCGTGGCAATCGATAAATCCTGGCAATAACTTTTTTCCACCGCAATCGAGCCGGTCGATATCTAAAGAGTCGGGCAGTTCGATGGGTTCCGCTGAAATAGCGACAATTTTGCCGCCTGCAATGAGTAAATTTCGCCTACCGATAAATTCGGGCGAGTAGACTTCTAAATTACTCAGTAGATATATTTGGCTATGTGAATGGGTAGACAAATTTTGCTCAATTAACGGAAACAAGCTTTTGGTGGCGGTATTCTATAAGAAACCTGACAATTTCTCATTAAATGAATGAGAAATCTTTAACTTTGTCTACGGACGAATGCTGTTTTTAACTTTGGCGGTCGACGCCTCAGGCAATAACAATGCTAAAGCCATGTTAGAGCGTGATGTGAATAATATGACCAGTTATCATGCTCAATTTGCGCCACAGCTCGCTAACAGTCGATACGCTCAGGAGATCTGGGAGTTGTATGAAAAAGCCGAACTTAAAGCTGAAGTGGTACTAACGGGTCAGTTTAAAGAAAGTGAAGAACACGCGGATGTAGATGATGTGCTGTTGCAAATTAAAGCGGCGTTTGAAGAAGAGCAAGCACGGCTTGAGCGAAAACGTGAAGTGGCAATTGATTAAGGCGTTGGGAACTCGATCCAAGTATTCGGAAGGATTGACTCCTGGCTGACATCTTGGATTATCAACTATCAGCCAATGGCGTTTTTAGGGTCATGGACTGGTTGATTTTTAATGCTGAAATAATCTGCACACCATCATCATACAATCCATGATGTTGTATCAAAGATTTGATTTCTTGAAGTTCACGAATGGTGTTTTGGTCCGAACTTATTTTTGCTAGTTGACAGTCGATCGTACTCATATATTGATCGGTGGTTAAAGGCACTGAAATTAATTGTGTCTGCGTTTCAATGAACAAAGGACACTGTTGCAACCGACCGATTTGGGTGAATAATTCAAACAGCTCTGCGGTGGTAAACGCCCGATTGTGTATTTCCCCTGCTCGACGGTCGATGCTTTTACACCAACGATCGAAACGCGCTGCTAGTCTCCCACTCAGATGGCTCTGATCGAACCACATATCCAAAAATAACACGCCTTTGCGGCAGACACGCATGGCTTCACTGATGACCGCTTTGATATCTTGCATATGATGGGCGCTATATTCGCTGACAACTAAATCAAAACTATTGTCTTCAAAGGGTAAATTGTTGGCATCGACAAGTAATGCATGAAGACCTTGACGTTGAACTTCTGCAATAGCCGTTTTTGATAGGTCAACACCAGTGGCAAAAATCCCATCCAGAGCCAAACGTTTGAGCAATGCACCGTCACCACAGCCGATATCGAGCACCTCCGCGGGCTCCAGTTGGATTATTTTGTAATAAAAGGAATCTCGATAGTGAGCATGGTGACGAAAGCCAGCAAAGAACTCCTTCTCAACTTGGTTAGTTTGGGGTATCGACATCATTAACCTTTATATTGTCAGAAATACAGGTCTATTTTAGCTGACAATTTATCTGCCCTATATGTAGTATAATGCCAATTTATATATGAATTTGGCCAAACTGAATGACTGAACAAAACAAGATTGCGCTGAATAACGAATTGACAGTTGAGAAGACTCATTATTCTGCCGGATATTGCAGCCAACTGCACAGTCACCGATTGGGTCAGTTAATCTATCCCAGTAAAGGCACGCTGATACTGAATACATCGCTCGGGCGTTGGATAATACCGCCACAAAGAGCTTGCTGGCTTCCAGCCAATTTTCTGCATAAAGTAAGAACACGCTCTTATATGGAAATGCACAGTGTGTATGTTGGTGAAACTGGATTAATTGATTTGCCCCACCAAGGGAGGTTATTACAGGTACCGCCGTTAATGCGGCAAGTTATCTTATGGTTAGAGAGCAATGTGAATAAAGACCCGGCTTGGCAGCGAGTCGGCGAGGTTTTTTTAGATCAAATTTGCAATGAAGAAAATGCCTTGCTTAACAATACGATTTTAGCGTTGCCCTCTCTTGCCGGCACCGATCTATCAGTAATAGAAGAGGCTCTAGAAGACGATCCGTCGTTACAACGTTCTTTAGATGAATGGGGAGCTATTATCGGTAAATCACGGCGCACCTTAGCTCGCCGCTTTGAGCAAATCGCCGCTATGAATTTTTCCGCTTACTGTCTGCAAATTCGTTTGCAGTGTGCGATAGAATTACTTGCTGACAAACGATCAGTCACCCAAATTGCCTATCAATTAAATTTTCCTTCAGCCAGTGCTTTCATTAGAATATTTCGGCAACATACCGGGAAAACACCTGGCCGTTATTTTAATCAGCTATAGAAAAATGCTATTTTATATTTGTCTCCGAGCGATAATGATTTAAGCCCCTTTAGTTTTTACTTTCAGTCGAGAAAAAACGTCGTAAACTGTCATCCAATAGTGGTTTCCAGTTTTTCCATTCATGGCCAAATTTAACTTCTTTATATACGAGGTCATATCCTTTTTTAACCAACACATCACGAAATCTTCTGCCTGCAACGTGGTTATCGCCAATACTGCCAAAACTCAAGAACATTTTAACTGGTAACGTTTCAGATTGTTTATAACGCGCAGAAATTGAGTCGAGCATTCTACTATTGGCCGGCGATTGCATAGAAACGCCACCGAATTCTTGATGGGCCATTAAACCGAAACAAGCGGCGTTATATCCGCCGAACGATAGGCCTTGTATCACCCGGTCATTTCGATGACTGCTGGTGGGATAATTGTTATCAATAGCGGGTAATAGTTCTTGTGTAAAAAAAGAGACATAATCTTCATTGCAAAAAAATTGGGAATTACGACGGTTTTCATCCAAGTTATCGGGATTGCGATTATCAATAAAAACCGCAATAACGGGTTTTATATTCCCAGCCGCTATTTCTTTATCTAATACCTGGGTCATTTCTCCAGCGTCCAAATACCACTGTCCATCGACCAAATAAATGGTGGGTATCTTGTCGCTATTTTTCATCCCGGCCGGCGTATAAACTCGATACTGTAGTGAGTAGTCTAGTACTTTGCTTGTTATGCGAATATTTTCAGAAAGTTGGCTGGTAGTTGTGGCAATGGCGAGGTTAGCTACAAAAAGGTTTACTGCAACCGCTAAAAAGCTCAATAGTTGGTTTAGTTTAAACATTGAAAATCCTACGGAATAAATCGATTCTGGATTGTTCTGGTTGTAATAGTCAAAAAACAGCTTACCTTAATTTCTAATTGGTAGATTAGATCAAATGTAACAGGCTATATTTTGAGTGCTTTGTTCAGGCATATAAAAAGAAAGTTCCGGGATAGTTTATTCATCGATTGTTCGTGTCCCCGATGAGAAATATTTTATGGGTCATAAACTATCGAGTGGACTAATCAGCGGATTTTTTCTTTTGCCTATATCAATGACGCTAAACAAGTAAAGAGTCCGTTAGATGATGTTAGTTCGTCGTCGAAATTAGAGTATTAAGCGTGCATCAACGGGTAAAAATAAGTTTTGATTGACCAACCAATTAGAGCAATTTATCATTATCCAACGGATTCTCTGGATCAACTCCCGACATAAACCGCCGATTAAGATCTTTATTGGTCAGCTGATAGACCATACCAAGCCAATTATTATAGGTCGATAGCGCGGTATCTCGCCAAGTATTATCTATCTGGGTAACCAACCAATCTTCTGGCCAGTCTGGCAATGGCCCCTTTTGCGATTTTGATTTTTCTGCCTCAATTTTGAATCCGTTCATTTTTTCTTGAGTCAAACGATTAAAATAATTTTCTGGAAACGCCGGGTATTCTTTAATATCACTATTAAACCAGCGAACAACTTCCCGCTTATATTCTTTAAGCAAACTCAATGCATCATATTCTGGATGTCCTTGAAAAAACACCAGTCGAAAGCCATCGGGACTGACCGCTAGGTGAACATTGGCTTGTTCACTTTCCGCTAAAATAATCACTCCACTGTCCATTAACTGTCGCCTGCTAACTTGATTGTAGCGAGAGTGCGGTACATCAAATCGGGTATTCGTATGGCGAGTCAGTGGGTGATCTTGAGTGGTTAAACGATGTTCAAACACACCCCACTTTTTTGCCGGTAACGGTTCGCGCTTAATATCATAAAGATATTGCACAACGGCATGAGTCGCCAAACACGCACATAAAGTTGAAGTCACATTGTCTTTGGCCCAATCAACGACATCGGTCAGCATCGGCCAGAAGGCTTCTTGCTCAAGATGTTTGGAAACCGGATTAGCGCCGGAGATAATAAGCGCATCTAAACCATTGGCTTTGATGGTTGCAAAGTCTTCGTAATAGTCATCGATCCATTGTTGGGTATTCGCTGATCGCTCAATCGCCGGAACCGTAAATAGATGAACATAGAATTGTACAATCTGATTACAATCACCCACCAAACGCATAAATTGACGCTCAGTCGCCTTTAGCGATGCATCCGGCATCATATTAAGCAATCCTATATGAAGCTCGCGAATATCCTGATGTTTTGCTCTATCCAACGGCAACACATCATGATGCTCTTGCATCAGTCTCTGAAAGGTTGGCAAATTGGAAAAAGCGACTAGTGGCATTGGATCTGTTTTTGGTTAAAGGCAATCAGAGCATATAATTATCAGATTTGATAAGCGGCTGAAACGAATTTAATGGAATAAGGGGTGATCGAGCTTAAATTGGAAATTGTCTTGCCCCTTTGCGAAGGGGGCTGAGTGGGACCGAAAACATAGAATTTATCTTCTATATTGTATCCCATAGATTCGGACGAATCACAAATACTGATTAAGCAACTTAGCCGTTTCTTCCGGCGCCTCAAAAGGAAAAAGATGCTCACCATCAAAGGAAACGATCTCTAAATTTGGTACATTTTTTCTCCACCAGTTAATATCTGCTTTTCCAATAATACCACTCTTGTCTCCGTAGATAATGGTTCCTTTCAGTTTGCTTAAGTTCGCTGGTATTTTGATTGGCACATTACGGAAAATATCCGCTTCTACCTGTGCTGAAAAAGCCAGCTTCATGCCATCATCATTTGGCTTCAAACCGTGTTGTATATAGCTTTCAAAACACTTGGGATGAAAGTTCTTAAATAGTGCTTTTTGCTTAAAATAATCGAATGCTTCGCTGCGATCGGTAAAATCAACTCGTCTAACCATGGCTCTCTTGGCGGGACTAAAGGACTCCCATAAACCCAATTTTTTCGATATCCATATAGCCAGGCGCTTTCTACCTGAAAAAACAACCGGATCTAATAAAATAATTTTTTCAAAAAGTTCAGGCCGTTTGGCGGCAGCGAGTAAAGTAGCAGCAGCGCCCGAGGAGTGTCCCATGCCAACCACCGGTTGCTGATGTTTTGTTTCTATCTCTTCAATAAGCTCATCTCTTAAATGGGTGAGATCATTCAAGTTGGAATAATTGGAGTGACCCATAGTATCGATAAACCGGATATCTACATTTTCAATTAAGGAAAACAGATATTCATAAGATCGAGCGGGAAAACCGTTTGCGTGTGAGAATTGGATGTTTGTCATTCGACGAATTATGCAGTAAAAATATAAATGACGAAAAGGTTTTTATAGGTGCAGCGACTACAAGCTCAAAACATACCTTTAAGCTATAAAGCTATCTTTTTTCGTTGAAATATTATATAAAGTGTTTAGTTTATATAACAAGTTCTCAAAGAACAATCAAAATGCATAGTGATGTATCTTTTGCCCGTGTAAAACAGTTCCCACCCTTGATGTGGATTTTGCTTTTTGGCGCTTTTATTACTCGTGGCAGCTATTATATGGTTTGGCCATTTCTATCGGTTATTCTGTATAAAAAATTCGCTATATCGGCAACCCAGGTAGGACTGATTTTGACCTTAGCGGCTTCGGTTTCTGTTTTGGTCGGCTTTATTGGTGGAACCCTGTCTGACCATTTCGGCCGCAAAGCGGTCATGTATACTAGCGGGTTTCTTTATATTATATCCTTTAGTTTACTAGCAAACGTTGATTCTATTGCCGGTTATTCAGTCGTTATCACGCTCTGTTCCATTGCTACAGAAATTTGGCGGCCCTCTACTTCGGCTCTGATTGGCGATATTATTAAAGATAAACAAACCCGTGAGCTTGCCATGCAGGCCATGTATTTTATGGTGAATGTTGGCTCAGCCATTGGTCCAATGATTGGATTTTGGTTGGGTTTAGCGGGAGAACCCTCAACCTTTTACATCACCGCCGGCGCATTTGCTATTTTAATGCTGCTGTTAGTTTGGGGATTTAAGATCCAACATTTTCAGCTGGATAAACAGGCATCTTCTGCTCCAGGAAAAAAACCTGAAAGCAGTCAGTTTATTCAGACCTCAAAAATACTGCTGCAAGATCGTTTATTACAATGTCTAATTCTAGCCAATATTCTTTGCATGTTTATTTATGGTCAGATGGACACAACCCTGATTCAATATTTAACCCGGGCTGAGGTGCCTGATTTATTTGCGCTCATTTCGTCAATGATATTGACCAATGCATTGGTAATCATCTCCAGTCAGTTTGTCCTTTTGAAATTAATGGCAAGAATGGCCTTGGTACAACGAATTCAAATTGGACTGATTTTATTAACCGGTTCGCAAATCTGGATGGCGATAAATCCGCTGGATCTCTTTTGGGGTTGGATAGGCGCGGTGGCGATTATGAGTTTGGCGGAAGCGATATTGTTCCCCACCATGAATGTTCATATTGACCGCCTGGCGCCGGATCATTTGCGCGGGGCTTATTTTGGCGCCACCTCGTTTTATTCATTAGGTTTTGCCCTTGCACCTTTAGGCGGTGGTCTAATGCTAGACCATATTGGCGGCTTTTGGCTGTATATGGTCAGTGCGTTTTTGTGTTTGGCGGTTATTTATCTGTATTCGGTTTTGGAGTCGTTTGAAAGACCGAAAGAGTTTGCGATTGAGAGTTAGTTTTAGTGGAGTGCCAAACTTTAACTAGCCCCCTGCTTAATCCTCGTAACAGAAGTGGGAGGCTGGTTAGATTAAGCTTCCAGCTTTTGGCGGAGTTCACCGTTACCATTTTTTTCACGCAGTACCGCTACTTTTTCAGAACATCGCATATCATTAACCAGATTAACTAATGCCCTGGCCGATGAACGAATAATATCGGTTGCTAATCCCATACCGTGGAAGGTTTTATTGTTACATCGATTCTTACAAGTAGCCATAATATTAACCTGTCCCAACGCGTCAGTACCTTGTGAGGTTGATGCGACTTTAAAATCGACTATTTCAATTTCATAACCGGTAATACGACTAATACAACTGCAAATTGAATTGACGGGTCCGTTGCCTATCGCAGCTTCCTGGATGATGTGGTCACCACAGCGAAGCCCGACCGTTGCAGTCGCAGAACCTTCGGTTCCTAATTGAACCGTTAACGATTGCAAAGAATAATAATCATCCTCCGAATCCAGATTCGCGAAAAATACCAAGGCTTCCAGATCATAATCAAACACCTGTCCTTTTTTATCCGCTAAAAGCAGGAACCGGTCGTACAATTTATCTAAATCAAAATCTTGCCGGTCATAGCCTAACTCCTGCATCCGATGTTTGATTACATGACGACCTGAGCGAGAAGTTAAATTTAGTTTATTGGTACTTAGGCCGACCGTTTCCGGTGTCATTATTTCGTAAGTATTTTTGCTTTTTAACATACCATCCTGATGAATTCCGGAGGAATGACTAAAAGCATTACTACCGACGATGGCTTTATTCGATTGGATCGGCATATTGCATAAATTGGAAACCAGTTGGCTGGTTCGATGAATCTCTTTGGGATTAACTCGAGTAGATAAGCCCAGAGATTCTTGACGAGTATTCAGGATCATCACCACTTCTTCTAAAGAACAATTACCCGCCCGCTCGCCGATGCCGTTAATCGTACATTCAATTTGGCGCGCTCCAGCCTGTAAAGCAGCAATCGAATTAGCGACCGATAGTCCCAGATCATCATGACAGTGGACAGAAATGATCGCTTGATCAATATTAGGTACACGCTGGTATAACGTCTCAATGATACTGCCGAATTCAGAAGGTAAGGTATAACCGACCGTATCGGGAATATTCACCGTCGTTGCGCCGGCTTTGATGCTCTCTTCCACCATCCGGCATAAATGATCGATGGGTGTTCGACCGGCATCTTCGCATGAAAATTCAACATCATCGGTATAATTTCGGGCACGCTTAACCGCTCTGACTGCCATCTCGACCACATCATCGAATCCTTTTCGCAATTTATTTTCGATATGAATATTAGAAGTCGCTATAAAAGTATGAATGCGAAAAGCCTCGGCGACTTTAAGCGCCTCGGCGGCCGCATCGATATCTTTGTCGACAGCGCGAGCTAAACCGGCGATGCGACAATGTTTGACTTCTCTTGCGATGACTTGTACCGATTCAAAATCGCCCGGCGATGAAACTGGAAACCCTGCTTCAATAATATCCACACCTAATCGCTCGAGAGCAAAAGCAATTTGTAATTTTTCTTTAGCGGTTAAACTTGCTTGTAACGCTTGTTCGCCGTCTCGTAAGGTAGTATCAAAAATGATGACATTATTATTATCAGACATATTGTTATGCTCTAGTAAATGGGGGCCTATGCTAGGTTATTAATGACTGCGTCAATAGCATCACTGGTTGATACTCCGCTACCGGATTCTAAATCTTGAGTAAGCACACCATTATTGATGGCTTTAGCAACGGCTTGCTCAATCGCATCCGCCTCATCAATGAGCTTTAACCAACGCAACATCATCGCAATACTCAAAATAGTGGCATAAGGATTAGCAATTCCTTGCCCAGCAATATCCGGCGCTGAGCCGTGGATGGGTTCAAATAGACCATGTTGGCTCCCCACTGAAGAGGAAGCCAATAAGCCCATCGATCCAGCCAAAACGCTGGCTTCGTCAGACAAAATATCACCAAACATATTTTCAGTTAAAACCACATCAAACTCTGAAGGCGACTGAATTAATTTCATCGCGCAGGAGTCGACCAGTTGATGATGCAATTCAACTTGTGGATATTCCGTTTCGCCAATTTGAGTCACAACCTCTCGCCACAATTTGGACGTTTCTAAAACGTTGGCTTTATCGACGGAAGTCAATTTTTTATCTCGCTGCATGGCTAAATCAAAAGCGACTCGTGCAATCCTTTGAACTTCTTCCACTGAATATTTACACTCATCGGTCGCGTAATCGTGGTATCGTTTTTTTTCACCAAAATAAATACCGCCCGTTAATTCACGCACGATGATGAAATCTGTTCCTGCCAATATTTCCGGTTTTAGTGGTGAAGCTGACTGCAGTTGTGGAAACATGGTTAAGGGTCTGATATTGGCATACACACCTAGCTCCGCACGTAACTTCAAGAGCCCTTGTTCAGGACGAACTTCTGACTGGTCCCACTTAGGACCACCGATTGCCGCTAGAAAAACGGCATCTGCTCTCTTACACGCCGCCAGTGTTTCATCGGGTAGCGCAACGCCAAATTCGTCGATTGCCGCGCCGCCGATTAAATATTCTTGCACACTAAACTGATGGTCAAATTTGTCAGCAATGCGATCTAATACCGCTTTAACGGCCACCGCTACTTCCGGTCCGATCCCATCGCCTGGCAGGCTAGCTATCCTATAATTCATATTTTTCTCGTTATTAGTCTTTAGTGGTTAGCATTTTCAAATACGTCAATTTTATCCAGATTATTCAATAGAAAATCGAGTTGCTCTATTCCGTTAAGCAGACAATATCGGGCAAAAGATTCTAATTCAAAATGAATATTTTGCCCGTCACAATGGATCTGCTGATTATCCAGATCGATTTCGATTGCCTCACTATTTTTTGACAATAAAAATTGATGTTCACTTTCTGAGACTTTAATGGGTAATAAACCATTCTTAATTGAGTTATTAGAAAATATATCGGCAATTGATGAACTAATCACCACGTCAATACCATAATCAAGAAGCGCCCATGGCGCGTGTTCTCTTGAAGAACCACAGCCAAAATTATCACCGGCGACAATGACTTTTGCGGTGCGCGTTTGCTCTTGATTTAATACAAACTGGAGATTATTCGCGCCATCCGATAAATATCTCCAGTCTGCGAACAGGTGTTTGCCCAAACCTTTTTTATCGGTGATCTTTAAATGGTCCGAGCCGATAATTTGATCGGTATCGATATTCTTGATGTCGATCACAGCGATTGTTGTATTTAATTTTTCGAATTTTTTCATGTCTAGATCAACTCCCTCGGATCAACGATCACTCCACTCACCGCAGCTGCAGCCGCAGTGATGGGACTCGCTAACATTGTCCGACCGCCTTTCCCCTGACGCCCCTCAAAATTTCGATTACTGGTACTTACACAAAATTGTTTATCCTGAATGATGTCACCGTTCATTCCAAGACACATAGAACAGCCGGGTTCGCGCCATTCAGCTCCGGCATCGATAAATATTTTGGCAATTCCTTCTTGTTCAGCTTGTTGCTTGATTTCATGGGAGCCGGGAACCACTAACGTTCTTACGTTATCAGCGACTTTTCGTCCTTTAAAAATACCGGCAGCATCTCGTAGATCACTGATCCGGGAATTAGTACAACTGCCAATAAAAACCACATCAACAGGTTTACCAACCAGATCATCATTTTCAGAAAATCCCATATACTTCAGTGCTTGAGTTTCATTTTTAACCGGAATTTTTTGCCCAATTTTGATCCCCATCTGTGGATTGGTGCCATAAGTGATCATTGGCGTAATGCCACTGGCATCGATCTTAATCTGTTTGTCGAATGTTGCTCCCTGATCTGTATACAGCTGTTTCCAATGAGCAACCGCTTTATTCCAATCCTCGCCCTTAGGGGCATATTCTTTGCCTTCAAGATATTGAAAGGTAGTTTCATCGGGTGCAATCATGCCGGCTCTAGCGCCCGCTTCAATCGACATATTACAAACCGTCATTCTTTCATCCATAGAAAAGGCACTAACAGTAGTACCAAAATATTCAATCACATGACCGGTCGCCCCGCCGATCCCAATCTGTTGAATAATTGCCAGAATAACGTCTTTCGCGGTAACACCAAGCGCAAGCGCGCCGTCAATTTCTATCCCGAATGTTTTTGGTTTGCGCTGCGGGATACATTGTGTGGCAAAGGTATAACCCACTTCGCTAGTGCCAATGCCAAAAGCCAACGCCCCAAACGCACCGTGCGTACTGGTATGACTATCGCCGCAAACAATGGTTTGTCCTGGCTGAGTAATGCCTCGCTCAGGACCAATCACATGCACAATGCCCTGTTTTTTATCACCTAATGGAAAAATAGTAATTCCAAATTCGTCACAGTTTACTTTTAATTGCTCGACCTGATGCTTTTCCTGTTCACCGTTAAAAGTAAATTCACCATTACTATTGGCTTTACTGGTAGGAGTCGAATGATCGCAGGTGGCAAAGGTTCTTTCCGGCCGTCGAAGCTTTAAACCTTTTTCCCTGAGCATTTGAAAAGCTTGAGGTGAAGTCACCTCATGGATCAGATGGGTATCGATATATAATATCGCCGGAGTATCTTCAGTTTCTTCTGCAACCAAATGCTGTTGCCACACCTTATCAAATAAAGTGGCTACCATCTGTTGTCGCTCATAAAACCAGTGGGTTCAAATTCAAACACATCGACAGAACTATTTCTCGGAGTATTCATTTGACCGCGATTGTCTGCCTTATTTTGATAATGTCTGGAAGAATTTTCAACGGTTTCTTTTCGTTGATCATCTTGATTCGCATTATGTGAAACTGTATTCATTTTACTACCCTCTTTGGTTACTACTCTGCTTCTTGAACTACTTTCCATAGACACAAAAAAACCCGCCATTTGGCGGGTTTTAAGTGTTATGTTTCAATCTTCTATTCACACTTAATCCGCCAGAGAGACTGGAGGAGAATGAGAATTAAAATATTCACTTGTTGTATTCTTTTCATGAATTAAATTTAGATGTTTTTTAGTCACCGGTCAAGCTGATATAACCTTTTGGTCTAAACTCCGATAATCCCAATTTTTTTCTTAAAAAAATATTTTAGGGTACGTTTACGTAAAGGTAAGCTTGCCCCACTAATTGCTTTAGTTACGCTTCTACCAAACTCAGAAATATTCTGGTAGGAGCGCGCCTCTGTGCCGCGAAAAAGTCTGATTTGCAGCATTGGTTTTTCTTTTTTAGCTTTATTTTTAAACCTGTGCGGTAAAAATATTCTTTTCGACCTTTTCTAAACATGTCTGCCTTATGACCGATATAACTACAAACTATAACAATCACGACATAAGCTGATTGACAAAAATATTAGCAACCTGCAGAGTGTGAGGTGTGATCTAAACAGAGCAGTAACATGAGTAATATTGACTTAACAACGATGACTAGTATCGGGCTAACGCACCAACGCTCTAGTATGTATGTTATGATTACAATTTCGATTACGATGAATGATACTAACCTAATGATTATGGGCACGATTATTGGCACCACCATGCCAAATCAAGTGGTCATCGGTTGACAAGAAAACATTCTAACTAACCCGTGACTCTTTGTAAGGCTCACGGGTTTTTTTATGTCTATGGATGGACGGTATGGCGTTTTAGCAACAAGCATTTTATTGGGTAGATAACTTGAAATGAAAGTCCTAAAGTTCGGTGGTTCTTCATTAGCAAACGCAGAGAAATTTCTAAGCGTGGCTAATATTGTGCAAAATGAAAATAATAAAACACCGGTAGGCGTCGTTCTCTCTGCGCCACAAGGCGTGACTAATTTATTGGTTGGTTTACTCGATCATTTAGACGGTGATACTGAATCGGAAAAAATTGTCGAAGATCTAAAGTGCAAAACACAGCAGATCATGGTTGATTTAGTTTGCTCGTTAGGAGTTACTCAAACAGACCATTTTGACCCCAGTCTAGTTGAAAAAGCTATCGGTAAAGAGTTCGAACGATTGGCTCGATTAATGGAAGGCGCTAAATTATTAGGCCATTGTCCGGAGCAAACTGGCGCACAAATTCTTACCTTGGGTGAAAGAATCAGCATTATCTTAATATCCTGGGTGTTTAACTGCTTAAATATCGAGGTTTCACTGATTGAGCCTGAAAATTTCTTGGTGGCAGAAAGTCAGTCTGGCGATCCGCTTGCTAATATTCCTTTGTCAAAACAAAAATTTAATCAGCATTATAATACTCTCAATTCAATTGCACTCATGCCTGGTTTTGTAGGAGTATCGCCCGGTGGAAATACCATCACTTTAGGACGTAACGGCTCAGACTATTCCGCAGCTATCTTGGCCGTTTGTAGTCAGGCAGATATTTGTGAAATCTGGACCGACGTGGATGGCGTTTATAATGCTGACCCCAGATTAGTAAAGGAAGCCGAGCTTATCGCCAAAATGTCTTTCAATGAAGCGATTGAACTCAGCTATTTTGGCGCAAAAATATTGCATCCTAAGACGATTGTGCCATTAAGTCTGCATGATATTCCTTGTTTGATAAAGAACTCGCTTGCGCCAGAAAATGAAGGCACATTGATATCCAAACAGAGTGTCAACGATACCAGCGTTAAGGCGATCTCCAGTTTAGATGAGGTGGCGATGATTAATGTTTCCGGTCCAGGCATGAAAGGTAAAGTGGGAATGACCAGTCGAATATTCTCGGCCATAAGTCGAGCAAATTTACCGGTAATTTTGATTAGCCAGTCTTCCGCGGCCTATCGGATTAGTTTTTGTGTATCAGCCAATCAAGCTGCTGCGGCAGAGCATTGTCTTAACCAGGAATTTGAATTAGAGCTTAAAAACCTGTTGCTAGAACCCATATCAATTAGTAAAGGATTGTCGGTAGTATCTTTAGTCGGCGATAAAATGCAAAAACAAAAAGGTATCGCTGCCAAATTTTTTGCTTCCCTGTCGCAAGCGGAAGTGAATATTATCGCGATCGCTCAGGATTCATCGGAAAGAAGTATCTCTGCTGTGGTCCGCAGTCAACGAACCGATGATGCAGTAAAAATCTGTCATCGAAATTTATTCTTAAAACGTCATAGTATTGACGCCTTTGTGATTGGTTGCGGGACAGTTGGCGGAGAGCTAATCAGTCAAATTGAAAAACAACAATCCTTTCTACTGGAACGAAATATCGATTTAAAGATTTTTGGTATTGCCAGCAGTAAAAAACTATTGTTAAATGGTCAGGGCATTCCATTGAGTAACGATTGGAAAACCAGGCTAAGTGAATCGAACGAGAGTTTTTCATTAAAAAAACTCAATCAGTTTGTTGAACAACATCACTTACTGAATCCAGTGATTATCGACGCTACCAGTAATGATGACATCGCGATGAGTTACGCTGACTATCTGAACGCCAATTATCATGTGGTTGCAGCGAATAAAAAAGCAAACACCGCGACGGTCGAGTACTATCATCAACTACGTTCGACTGCGCAAAATAATAAACGTCGTTTCTTATATGAAACCAATGTTGCCGCTGGACTTCCAGTTATTGACAATTTGCAAAACCTATTGGGAGCGGGCGATCAATTGGTGGCCTTTGAAGGCATATTGTCCGGCTCTCTATCTTATATATTCGGTCAACTGCATCAGGGATTAAGCCTGTCAGAAGCGACTCAAAAAGCTAAAGATATGGGTTTCACGGAACCTAACCCTGCAGAAGATTTAAGCGGCATGGATGTCGCCAGGAAAGTATTGATCATTGCCCGCGAAGCAGGGTTGGAGCTGGAGTTGGGAGATATCCGGCTGGAATCAGTAATATCTGAAGAACTTGCACAAATAGATGATGCGGATGAGTTTATGAAAAGACTTCCGAGTTTAGACGCTTTAATCAATGATAAAGTAAAAACCGCTGAATCAAACAATCAGTTATTAAAGTACGTGGCAAAAATCCGCGATGGTGTTTGCGAGGTAAAAATTGAATCAGTCGACGATCAGCATCCACTTTATAGCGTACAAGGTGGTGAAAATGCTTTAGCGATTCATACCAATTTTTATAATCCTGTTCCTTTTGTAATCAGAGGATACGGCGCCGGCGCTTCAGTAACCGCCGCAGGATTATTTGCTGATATACTAAGAACTTTAGTGTGGGACCGGGAGTACTAAAATGTCATTGGCTATCGATAAACCTGGCGAACCTGTTAGGGTATTTGCCCCTATCTCTATTGGAAATGTGAGTGTGGGTTTTGATAGCTTAGGTATGGCCGTAACACCGATTAATGGCCTGCTTTTGGGCGATATCGTAGCAATCAGTTCCAGCCGGGATAGCAAAAATCAATTGAACTCTAGTGGAAGTTATCAGCACAGCTTACCTGAGAAAAGGGAAGAAAATATTGTTTGGCAATGTCTGTTAGCCTTTAATGATAAACTTCTATCACAAGATATCGAGGTTCAAACGGTACATATTACTTTAGAAAAAAATACCCCTATATGCAGCGGCACAGGCTCGAGTGCCTGCTCTGTTGTTGCCGGATTGATGGCACTCAATGAATTCTATAATAGTCCGCTTAACCAGCAAGAGTTACTTATACTGATGGGTGAACTCGAAGCAAAAATAAGTGGAAGTTTACATTACGACAATGTGGCACCTTGTTTCTTGGGTGGTCTGCAATTAATGTTGGATGATCATTATGAGATCTGTCAATCGGTTCCAACTTTTGATGATTGTTATTGGGTAGTCTCTTATCCCGACATTTCCGTCAGTACCAAATCAGCCCGAGAGATATTACCAGAATCCTATAACCGACAAACGATGATTCAGGCATCCCGTTTATTTGCTGGGTTTATAAGCGCGAGTTATCGCCAGGATAAGACTCTGGCGTTTTCGGTATTGCAAGATGTTATCGCTGAGCCTTATCGAATACCATTATTAAAAAATTATCCAGCAACCAAAACTGAATTAATAGCCAACGGGAGTCTAGCTGTTGGTATTTCGGGGTCTGGCCCAACTGCATTCGCGGTTTGTGACAATATGAAAGATGCTAAAAAGGCCAAACAAATTTTTGATTTGAAATATCAAAAGTCTGATCGAGGTTTTACTAGTATTTGTAAAGTAGATAAGCAAGGTGCCAGAAGAATCTGATTAAATTCTGTGGTCGCAAAGAGCTTTAACCCAGTATACTAATAGACGAATCGAATGAGATACGGAATAAAAGAATGAAATTTTATAATTTACGCCAGGAATCTCAAGTTGTTGATTTTTCAACCGCGGTCAGAAAAGGCCTGGGAGAAAATCAGGGACTGTTTTTCCCCAAAGTGATATCGCCGCTAGAGGATATTGATGGATTACTACAACTTCCAATAAAACACCGTAATTTCAAAATACTAAAATATTTCGTTAACGAGAATTTGTCTGATGAGCAACTAAATGACGTTCTTGATAATACCTTTGAATTCCCCGCGAAGTTGGTTCCAGTTGATAACAATGTCAATTGTCTGGAATTATTTCACGGACCGACCCTGGCCTTTAAAGATTTTGGCGCAAAGTTTATGGCCAACTGTCTCAAGTTTTTTTCCAATGGTGAAAAAATCACAATTTTGACTGCGACTTCTGGAGATACCGGTGCGGCGGTTGCCAGTGCTTTTTATGGTATCGAAAATATTGAAGTGGTAATCCTTTACCCAAAAGGAAAAATTAGCGAGCTGCAGGAAAAAATGTTTACTACCCTTGGCGGTAATATTCGGACGGTTTCCATTGAAGGAACCTTTGATAATTGTCAGAGCCTGGTTAAACAGAGTTTTGATGATGCTGAATTGATTAAAACAATTGGTCTAAATTCTGCTAACTCGATCAATATCAGTCGATTGCTAGCACAAGTTTGTTATTACTTTGATGCGGTAGCTCAATTACCTATAGAGAAACGATCAGAAGTCGTTTTATCGGTGCCTTGTGGCAACTTTGGTAATTTAACTGCTGGGATCATTGCTCAACTATTGGGTTTGCCAATTAAACGTTTTGTCGCGACCACTAATGTGAATGATACGGTGCCAAGATATTTACAAACCGGTGAATGGTCGCCAAAAGAAACTATTGCTACGCTCTCCAATGCTATGGATGTGAGTCAGCCGAATAATTGGCCTAGAATCGAATATTTATTTGAATCAGGCCAGTTCGATAAATCACTGTTAGAAGGTGATTCGGTCGATGAGGAGCAAACACAAGAAAGTTTGCGCGATCTTCAATCTAAAGGCTATGTTAGCGAACCCCACGCTGCGGTGGCTTATCGTGGATTAGTTGATTCTCTTTCGGAAAATGAAGTGGGGATTTTTCTTGGTACGGCGCATCCGGCGAAATTTAAAGAGTCGGTGGATGAAATTTTAGGGATTGATGTGGATTTACCGGTGGAGCTTGAAAATTGTGTCAACAAGATAAGTTTGTCGATTGAGATGGCTTTTGATTTCGAAAAGCTAAGAGAGTTTTTGGTAAGTTAACCTCAGAAATGACAAAGGTCTACATACGATTTTTCTCCAGTTAGTAATGAGTTAGTAAAATTCATTACTAACTCATACTAAATGTAATTATTTAAACCCTACTCTGGAATAAAAGCCTTTCTAATTCGTCTGCTACCCGGTTCATAAAATTAAAATAAATGAGAGGGTGTATGGTTATAGATTGGGCAGTAGTAGGAGCAGTCGCAACGGCGACAGGTACGTTAGTAACCGCATTTGGCGTGGTGTTTGGTGCCTGGCAAATCAGGATTTCAAAAAAACAATCTCAGGCAGAATTCGAAGATCGATTTGACCAGCAATATCGTTCACTAACAATCGACTTACCGGTAGATGTATTAATAGGAATGAAGCCGAATAAGGAAGATGAAGCGTACGTTAGAGAATTAATTTATAACTATTTGGATCTATCGAATGAGCAGATTTATTTAAGAGCGAAAGGCAGAATTACCTCTCACACTTGGAATTCTTGGTCTTCTGGAATTGAAGCACATCTAAAACGTCCCGCATTTCTCGAAGTCTTTGATGAAATAAGAAATGCTAGCGGCTTTACCTACTTGGAAAGACTGGCTGATAGCAACTATCAATCTGATCCAAAATCATGGTTTTAAACGTTATAAACAGAAATTTAGTGAAAATATCCATCATGGTTCTGTCTACACTA
>CAZOBX010000001.1:57578-61475 GCA_964578045.1 uncultured Kangiella sp.
ATAGAAAGAGATCCAACCTTGAATCTCTTTCTGAAAACGAATTGATTTTATGTTGCTGCAGCCGATTTTTTATAAGCGGAAAACTGCAACCAGGCGAGTAACGTGACTATCAGGTTAATTAGCATTACCATCCATATTCCAGTATTACTGAAGGACTCTATAAAAATAATTAATCCTAAGGTGGAAAAAACCACCCAGCCTATATCTGAGAAAACCACCTGCAATACCAATTTTTCTGCCAATGACTCAAATTTAACCATCAATAACAATTGTAGGGCAAATACTACTAATCCTACCGAAATAGCCAAAAACAACCAATCCGGTCCAGGAATCTGCAATGCAAGCCAATCACGCAAGACGAAAATTATAAATCCGCTTACACTCGAGAATACAGCGTTTGCCATAAATGCTCTATTTAGCACGATAGAAGCCTCCCAAACCATCACTTCAAAAATATATAGCGATATTATCACTTTAAATATATATAGTAAAGTTTTATACTTAACTCATGAATAAAAGAAGCTATAAACAAAACTGCTCATTAGCGTTCGCCAGCGATTTACTAGGTGAACGCTGGACTCTATTACTTTTCAGGGAATTATTGATAAAACCCTGCCGATTTAAGGATCTGAACCAGAATTTGCAGGGTATCGGTACTAACTTACTCACCAGTCGCTTAAGGGAGTTAGAGCAAGATGGACTCATTGAACGACAGGACTCTGAAAATAATCGTTCAGCCTATCAACTCACTCAGATTGGATTGGAAGTCGAACCGATTATTCTATCGCTGATACGATGGGGATATCTTTATGGTCAAGTTCAAGAAAATAACTTGCATTATGACCATTGGGATCTTCTTGCCATGAAAGCTTTTTTTAATGGCAAGAAGGGCAAAAAAACCATCTCAATACAGTTTCTTTGTCCTTCCTTCACAGCTTGGGTAAGGGTTTCAAAAAAAGGATTTTCCCATGCTTTTGGTATTAATCCTTCTACCGATATGTTGATTAAGTCCAGTATTAAAGAGTTCCAACAAGCTCTCAGTAATAACGAATTTTCTAATCATTCAAATATAGAAGCCTTTGTTGAATGGTTTGATTTACCTGGCAGGTAGTTATTATCCTATATCATAAGTATTTAGTGTTTTGAGCCGGTCTATTCACTATTGCCGTCTGATTTTATGAAATGAACCGAAGTTCTTGGCGGTAGGGACAAATCCATTCTTACTGCTTTGATCTGATACTCACCCATTTTCATGCTATAAGCCTTGCTAAGCTTATCGATCGTGTAAGATAAGACTGAATTGTTTCCAGATTCCTTTAGTATGGCTTTTTGCTCTTCTAATGGAACTTCCTTTATTTTGGAAATTTTAAAAGAAACTGACGGGATTATCTCAATACCTATATACAGATCGGTTACAACATAACCCATTTTTTCTAGGGCAATAATATTTGCATCAAGACCAAGCATAAAATCATTAAACATAGTTTCGCTGTATTGAGCGACTTCATCATAACTTTCAACTGCATCACGGCCAAGTTCTGAACTCATGCTGGATACTTTGTCGCTTGCGCCGCTGGCCACTTGTTTTAAATCACCCCATAATGATGAAACTGTAGTGGACTCGCTCTTTTCGACTTTATCCTCGTCAGTTTTATCAATTTCTGATAGTTCAGCTGCACAGCTTAATGACGTAACAAATAACAATAGGACAGCCGCTAGAAATAGAGAATTGATAAGTTTATTCAAAGGGATTTCCTTATGTTTGAGTGAATTAGTAGTTAACCTCAACTCCGGATAAGAGTAGCCAGCAATCCCTTAAAGCATAAGATTAAATAAAGACTGATGCTGGATGGCTGCTCTTATCCGGAGTTGAGGTTAAATAGTATAACTTTAAATATTTTTTTCCATAACAAAGTTTATTAGCACCTGACCGCGAACTTCCACACTTTGTTTTTTGACGACAACAAATCCGAAATGCTCAAAAAAGGGTTTGGCAGTAATGCTAACATGGGAATAAAGTCGACTAATATTTTTTAATTTCGCTTCTTCGAAAAGCGCCTTCATCAAAGCCTTACCAATTCCCTGGCCTTGATAGCCAATATGACAAAAGAAATGGTCTATATATCCATCTTTTTGAACATCCGCATAACCCACAATACTTCCATCAATCTCGACAACGAATGGATTCATATCTTGGATACGTTTATCCCATTGTTTTTGGTTGCATATCTCAGGTGCCCACGCTTGAACCTGTTGCTCTGAGTAATCTTTAATATTTACCTTTCTAATCGTATCGTATTTTAACTGCCATAGTGCAGTTTCATCTCCATTTTTGAATCTTCTGATTTTTGGCATGTTTTATGACCTGGTTTGGGTACACTTTCTTATTGATTGCTTTATTGGCTATACAAAATTCAAACGGCGAATAAAAAACTCACCAGGTTCAACCACTGACCTGACGAACTCTTTCAGCCGGTACAAAAAGTTGTTGCAAAAGATACTTCTTAAATACTTCTTGATAAGGCTGATCATCTGCCGCTTTTTTCATACACAATAACCAGGCGTCTCTTTCTTTAGATGAAACTGATAAATGCTTATGTGCTTTAGGAATACTAATGGAATAGTACTTTTCTGAAAAAAGTTTCGGCCCACCTAACCAACCAGAAAGAAAACAACTTAATTTATCTCGTGATAGAGTTAGATCATCTGGGTGCATGGCTCTAATGATTTTTGCTTCTGGCAAACTCTCCATATAGTCATAGAAAGCATCAACCAGTTTGGTAATGCCAGCCAGCTCGCCGGCGGCTTTATAGGAGGCATCTTCTGTCCCATATAGTAGGGTATTAGCGTTTAGGGGTTGGTTAGTCATTCTCTATCCATAAAATAGGTTTTAATTGCAGATTTATTGGTGACAAGGCCTATCCCGTCCCAAAAGTAGCTCTTCCAGGGAAAATACTGTGAGTAAGGAGGCTTTTTCCTATCAGTTATTTTTGATTCTTGAAATAATTTATTTATTGGCGAAACGGATGTTTAATTCCTGCTGAACCGCTGGCGGCACAAATTCAGATACGTCACCGCCTAACGATGCGACTTCTCGAACCAAGGTCGAAGAAATAAAAGAATATTGCTCAGAAGGGGTTAAGAATAAACTCTCTAATTCTGGTGCCAGATGTCGATTCATATTCGCTAGCTGAAATTCATATTCGAAATCAGATACAGCTCTTAATCCTCTGAGTAAAGCAATGGCTTTTTTCTCTTTGGCTAAATTGACTAATAATCCTTTAAAACCACATACCTCTACGCCTGGAATATTGTTAACCACGTTTTTAACTAATTCAACCCGAGTTTCAACATCAAAGAGGGGATTTTTTCCCTGACTATCAGCAACCGCCACCACCACTTTGTCAAACAGGCGCGCGGCTCTTTCAATAAGATCCAGATGCCCATTAGTAATCGGATCAAATGTTCCAGGATAAAGAACGATTTTTGCCATAATGATTTCTTCCGTTTAAACTTAGAACTTAGAACTCTAGCAAATCCTCTGGCAACTGACCATTAAGATCGGTCACTACTCGGCTGGCTAATTTAGCCGCAATGCTATATATGGTCAATTGAGGATTCACTCCTAAACTGGTGGGAAATAACGACCCATCAATAACCGTTAGATTTTCTAGCTGATGATGGTGTCCTAAACTATTGACCACTGAATCTTTTGGATCTTTGCCCATACCACAGCCCCCCATCACGTGCGCACTCATGGTTTGCCAGCGCAATTTTTCAGCCGGTAGTTGCTCGATTAACGTTTTGGCTTGTGACCAATTGGATTGCATTGTTGCATCCAGGTGCAAAGGTAAAACCTGTTTTGCCCCGGCGGCAAATTGAAGTTCTGTCATCGAC
>CAZOBX010000001.1:61485-70133 GCA_964578045.1 uncultured Kangiella sp.
CCGCCACAATGTCGGGGTGATTTGGTAATCTAATTGAGGATATCCATCCGAATCGAGCGAAACCTGTCCACCCTGGCTATCACTATTAAAACCATCTCTTAGTAGCGCCAGGTTGGCCTGATAATAAGGTAGATCTTTGATCATGTCTGTATGACGTTGGCCATGCTGAATTAAAAGTGTTGAAGATAATACCGGATGCATTGGCGGCACTTCCATTTTGTATCCTAGTTCGCCACTCACCCCATCACGCCATAAAAATTCATCGCTATAGATACTTTGAGGAGCGCCGTAAAAAGCATCAACTCTGTCAGCCATTTTAGCGATGCTGACTGTTACCGGATGAAGGAAGGTTCTTCTTCCTAATGTTTTAAAAGGATCGGGGGTTTGGCTACGTAACAAAATAGCCGGACTACCGATTGCACCGGCACAAATAAGTACCCGTTTGGCGGTTATTTTGGTGACGTTTTTTTGTTTAATTTGACCTTGCTCATTCATCGCAGTTAACCAGACGCCTTTGACCTGATCATTTTCGATAATAAGAGTTTCCGCCCTTGCACGGCTGATCAATTTCGCACCATTTTTCAGCGCTGTCGGTATACTGGTGACCAGCATGGATTGTTTTGCATTGATTGGACAACCCATACCGCAATAGCCTAAATTGGCACAACCATTGACGTTTCTGGGAATGACCGCATGAGACCAACCTAATTTTGTCGCGCCATCAGCTAACAATTGATTATTCTTATTGGGCGGAATTGGCCAGGGCGAAATGTTTAGCCTTTTTTCGACCTAATCAAACCAAGGGGATAGTTCATCTCTTTGAAGATCGCTGACAGAAAATTCGCTTTGCCAGAATTCTAAAGTTTGTTTAGGTGTTCTAAAACTGGAGGTCCAGTTAACCGTGGTTGAACCGCCAACCGCTCGGCCTTGTAAGATTTGAATGCCTTTATCAACGGTTTCTCGTCCAGCAACTTCCTGATACAGATCGGCGTATGCCATTTTTTCCTGCATTTTGAAATCTGATGCGGTCCGCAACGGACCTTCTTCAACCATAACGACTTTTAGCCCGGAGCGGGATAAAATTTCGGCACTGATGCCGCCACCAGCACCACTACCAATAATCACCACGTCACAGTCAATATGCTTTTCAGGCAAGTCGACTGCATAGTTCTGGCTATTGCTTTTCGAAAATATCTCTTGTCCGGAGTGATTCATCGTTTAAACCTGCGAAAAATTAATCTTTGGAGGACCGGCGTAACCGATTTCTGACCAAACACCTGGTTCGGCATATACGGAACCAACTATCAATTTATGCAGTCCTTTGTAGGCGATGTTCAATAAATCGATACTGCTATTACGCCAATCACCCAAGAATTGATCGAGCGAATTGGCTGATGCCGATTGCCAGTTTAACCAAACATTAGCCAGCATTAATCGTCCAAAGACCGAAGCTAATAAGTCAAACAACTCTCTTAATTCAGTATGGGTTCTTTTGGGTAAGCGAACGATGGCTGATTCAACGTTTTGAGTAACTCTGTTAACGGGAACTCTATCGCTAAGCTTCAACCCAGATACAAACACCGGTATTAAGACTTCTAACAAAATACGGTCTTGTTCGGTTAGAAATTGATAGTCGAAATCATCCTCTTGGACAGCTTCTAGCTGGCTTTGTTGATAATATTGAAACGCCGCCACTCCGCCTAGACTTAGTACGCTAACGGAAACAACGTTGGTTAGAAAACTTCTTCTTTTCATTTTTTCCTCCTATAGCCCACAAGACTAACGATTATTGCTAGAATTTTCCAGAAAATTCGGGATCCGCTGCTCAAGATAATATTCCGCTTGCCAAGGCCACTTTCCCTGAATGAAACCCACATGGCCGCCATGGGAATTAGTTTCAAGAATCACCTCGGCCGGTATTTCATGCATATCTGGGAGAACCGTTGCATTCATAAATGGATCATCTTTCGATTGAATAATTAGTGTTGGAATTTTTATATATTTAACAAACTGACGAGAGGAGGCTTTATTGTAATAATCTTCAGCATTCTTGTAACCATGCGCCGGCGCGGTGACTTGATCGTCAAATTTCCAGAAAGAATTTAATTTCGAAATATCTTCTAATTTTGGCAGTTTGTCACTGCCAAATTTTAATGCTTTCTGACGGGTTTTATGTCGCAAGGTTCTAAGTAGTGCCGTTTCATAAATCCGCGAAAAACCACGATGAATTTCAGTGGCACAAATATCCAGCATTAACGGAACTGAAACCGCCACTGCGGCTTTTATTGATACCTTATCCGATTGCTCACCTAACCATTTTAATAATACGTTTCCACCAAGAGAATAGCCGACAATATAATCTACATTGATTGACCGTTGTTTTAGCCTTTCTAACACTAAGTGCAGATCGTCGCTAACACCGCTATTGTAGCTTCTTATTAAACGATTCGGCTCACCACTGCAGCTGCGAAAATGCATCACCGCAATTTGCCATTGTTTAGCTTTTGCCGATTCTATCATTCCCCTGATGTAAGGTGAATCAATCGATCCTTCTAAACCATGCAACAATAACAAGGTTGGTCTATTTTCTAACGGATAAATATCGACATCTATAAAATCACCATCATCCAGTTCGATCCGGTTACGTTGCATTTTTGGCAATGCAGGTAAACGTCGAAACAAACTTCCCCAGACCGTTTGTAAATGACAATTTTTCGCCCACCAGGGGGCTTTGAATCCTTCAGATATTATATTTTCAGGAATGCTTATATTTTCTGACATATTAACGATTTACCACCGATCAGCCTGCGCCTTGTTCCACGCAATTTTATATTCTTCAGGAAAATTATTATCATTCAAAAAATCGCCCTGGTTTACTTGGGGATACAATTGTGAATAGGTTTTAATTTCAGTTCCATGAACCCTGTGGTAGATGTGTTCCGCTTTTAGCTCGCTCGTTTTAGTGAGTCCGACAGCTGCGATCAACTCATGCAAATTTTCTATGATGGAAGCATGATAGTTGGCGACTCGCCTGGCCTTATCTTCCACATCAAGCGCTTTATAACGAGCCGGATCCTGGGTGGCTATACCGGTTGGGCATTTATCCGTATTACAATGTCTGGACTGAATGCAACCAAGGGCAAACATCATTGCTCTAGCAGCATTGACGGTATCAGCCCCTAGCGCCAACAATCTCAGTAGATGAAACGATGAAAGTGATTTTCCAGCAGCGATAATCCGAATTTTGTCTCTTACGCCGACACCGATCAGAGCATTATTAACAAACACCAACGCGTCTTTTAACGGCATACCAACGGAGTTTGTCAGCTCAACCGGCGCGGCTCCTGTCCCGCCTTCACTACCATCAATGGTAATAAAATCCGGTGTGATCCCGGTGGTTAACATGGCTTTACATATGGCTAGAAATTCACTTTGTTTACCAATACACAATTTAAATCCCACTGGTTTACCGCCAGATAATTTTCGCAATTTTGCGACAAACTCCAGCAATCCTTTTGGGTTCGAAAAAGCTGTATGAGCCGCCGGGGAAATCACATCTTCACCCATTGGAACATGTCTTATTTTTGCAATTTCTTCGGTCAGTTTAACCGCCGGTAAGATACCGCCATGACCCGGCTTTGCGCCTTGAGATAGCTTTATTTCGATCATTTTTACTTTATCTATGCCGGCTTTTTCGGTAAATAAAAGCTCATTGAAGTTACCTTTTTGATCTCGACAACCAAAGTAACCGGTACCGATCTGCCAGATAAGATCACCGCCATGGGCCAAATGATGCGAACTTAGGCCCCCTTCACCGGAATTATGCGCAAAACCGCCCAGTTGGGCACCTTTATTCAGCGCCTGGATGGCAGTCTTACTCAGCGCGCCAAAACTCATCGCCGAGATATTAAGCGGAGAGGCGAGATAAGGTTGGGTGCAATCGGAGCCGCCAAACAGGACTTTGGAGTCGATGTCATGGGCATCTGTCGGCGCAAGAGAATGATTAATCCATTCATAGCCATCACGATACACATCAAAAACCGTTCCAAAGGGTCGGGTATCCCGAACGCCTTTAGCTCTTTGATAGACCAAGGATCTGAATTCTCGACTGATAGGCGTACCGTTGATATCGGTCTCAATAAAATACTGTTGAATTTCAGGTCGAAATGCTTCCAGCAAGTATCGAATATGCCCAACCACCGGGTACAAACGAAGCACAGTATGTTTTTTCTGCAAGATATCATAAAACCCAACCGCAATAATAGGGATAACAATCCACAGTAAATAGATTGCTTGAGACCAATGTCGGCTTAATCCAATAATAATAAGCACTGATACAAACGCAATGAGATAGAAGATATGCCTGGGCTGCATTTTCTTTTCCTTAGAATAAGTTTGCTATACTGATAAGTTCTGCTCTGCAAGCATATTAACTGGTTTGGCGAAATCTACAAGCGAGAATAGACCTTGGCCATCAAAGTGACCATCAATTCGGCTCTCATTCCTGGAATGGCCCAAATGCTTCCTTTATCGGTAAAACGCCTCACTTCAGACCAAAAAACCCCAGCTTTTCAATCATAACTGCTAATATTCTTAAACAAACTTACCTAAATGAGAACAGGGACCTTGGCATTAGTGAGAAATTGGTCTAACTTTAACTGAGAACTCATTGTTTTTAGTGAATATTTTATATTCTGGGATTGTAAAATGCCCCGCAATTAGGTAGGCTGCTATTCAGCTTATTTAGAATTATCATTATTTATTGAGCTTTTGTCACCAAACAAAAGCTTATCAGTTGTCAGATCACAGGAGATTTGTGATGGATTGGTTAAAAAAAGCATCCTCACCGGCTAAGAATTTATATCTTATTGCTACCTTTATTGTTTTATCGGCTCTAAGCGCTTGCGGTGGCTCTGACGGTGGTTTTGTCGATGATGGAGACGGTAGCGGTGGTACTACTGGGCAAACTGTTATCATATCAATTACTGCCGGTGAAATTACTCCCGAGGCGCCTGCGACCGTAACAGCCCAAGTCTCAGGAAACACAGAAGGCGTAGTAGTTACGTTTACATTATCCAATAATGCTGGCTTATTGGATCCAGTATCGGGAACAGCGCTAACTGATGCGACAGGATTGGCCACGATTAGTTTGACTGCTGGGGATGTAGAAGGCGCAGGTGAGGTAACTGCTTCGATTGACTCCGGGGCATTCGCAGCTGTGGGTTTTTCGACGGCAGGCAATGGTGCCGCCGATTTTATTAACTTAAGTCTTGCACTGTTGGATCCAACCGGAACCCCAACAAGTAATGTCAGTGGAGCTAATCCAGGGACGTTGGAGGCCACTTTGACCAATGGCGGAATCGCCTCAGCTGGCGTTTTAGTCACCTTTTCTTTAAACGGAAGTGTTGGACAGCTTAATCCGTCTAGCGGTTCCGCGCTGACCGATACAAATGGCATCGCCTCCGTTATTTTACAATCAGGACCGACTGAAGGTGCAGGCACTGTCACTGCAACCATTGAGGGTAATATTACCCAATCAATCGATTTTTCTGTAAGCATTTCGGCGACCAATGTTGCTATGACAGTACCAATAATTACCCCTGGAAGTATTGGCGCGAATGGTACCGCCACTGTTGAGGTAACGATTACTGAAACGACCGATGGTGTTACTTCACCTCTGACTGAAACTGCGACCGTTCAATTTACTTCAGAATGCGTTCAATTGGGTACGGCTACCCTCGATACCGATATCGATACGGTTTCGGGCGTGGCGCGATCAACCTATAAAGATCAGGGCTGTGGTATAACAGATACCATCAGCATCAGCTCGACCGTCGGTCAAACTCTATTAACTCAAACAGGCAGTCTGGTTGTTCAAGCAGCATCAGCGGGCAGTATTCAATTTATCAGCGCAGTTCCTGCAAATATAGCTCTACAAGGTACTGGTGGTTCTGGCCGTTCAGAAACATCAACAGTGACCTTTCGAGTGATTGATTCAATTGGTAATCCGGTACAAAATGTTGGGGTCGATTTTTCGCTGACCACCTCAGTAGGTGGAATAACCATTAGCCCTGACACCGCCGTTGAAGGTCCAGCGCAAACCGATACCGATGGTAATGTGGATGTCATCGTCCAATCAGGAACTATTCCAACTCCGGTACGAGTAGTAGCCTCACTAGCGTCAGATGCGAGCATTTCAACCGTTTCTGACGAATTAGTCATATCAACCGGTATCGCTGATTTTAATAGTTTGAGTCTTTCAGCATCTAATCTAAACCCTGAAGGTTGGTCGCTCGATGGTGTAGAGTCTACCATTACTGCCCGTGTTGCTGATCACTTCAATAACCCGGTACCCGATGGAACAGCCGTTACATTCACTACTGAATTTGGCTCGATTGAAGATTCTTGCACCACAGTGGATGGCTTATGCTCTGTTATCTGGACCAGTCAAGCGCCGAGAATTCCAACCCCTGCGTTAAGAGATGCGACCGCGATTACTCGCCAGCTCGCCGATGGCGTGGCAGAATGTACTCGAGTTGATGGTACTGATACCAATCTAAACGCCGCCGGTTACCCTTGTTTTTATGGTAATGCCACAGCAGCAACCACAACCGATGCCGCCTTCTTTGGCGGTTTGGGTCAGGTCTATGGAAATCGGGTCTCAATTCGAGCCACCGTTTTAGGCGAAGAAAGTTTTACAGATTCTAATGCTAATGGTCAGTTTGACGATGGGGAAGCATTTACGGATTTGACCGAAGCTTTTATCGATGACAATGAAGATGGCGTATTTGACGGTAAGCTTGAAAACGGAGCCGCTGCTAGTGGCGCTGCCGATGTGGATGCAAAATGTTACGGCGCAGGCAATACCACCGAGTGTTATCAAGTAGGTGGCGATAATGAAGAAACCGTTGATTTCAATAGTGATCAGTCTTTTGATCAAGGCAATGGATTATATAACGGTGTGTTATGCCCAGTTGCCAGTGACGCTGGCGGTATCTGTAGCCGTGACCTTCTTACTATCTGGAAAAATATTACTATCTTGCAGGCGGGTTCTGCTGCCAACATATCGATGATTGAGTCCGGTCTAGACGTTAACGAGTCTACCAACTACTTCCTGTCAACGGCATTGCCAGCAACCATCACAGCCTATGTGGCAGATTTACATAACGGATTGATGCCTTCCGGCACTACCATTGAATTTGATACTGGTAACGGAACCATTGTTGGACCAAGCTCATGCACCGTCGGTTCGTCGAGTGCATTTGCAATCAATTCGTGTACCGTATCAGTAAAAGCAGATACCTTATCAGATGCCGGTCCTCTTGTGGTCACTGTTACCACACCTAGCGGATTACTAACCTCGCGGACGATTACAATAACTGACTAGCCATTATTAATTCCAGCAATAAAAAAGGCACTTTGAGTGCCTTTTTTTGATCCTGATAAGAAGATTAATGTTACATTTTATTGGTGATATTGCTCGCTAAAACGATGAACTGCGTCCACATAAGCCTTAACATTTTCCGGATCAATTGTTGGATGGATACCGTGACCTAAATTAAAAACATGCCCCGAACCTTTGCCATATTTGGCTAAAATATCAGCGACTTCCTGCTCAATTAACTGTGGCGTAGAATATAAAATGCAAGGGTCCATATTACCCTGCAATGCCACTTTATCGCCAATTCTCGCTCTGGCTTTATCGATATCGATGGTCCAATCCAGACCAATGCAATCAGCGCCAGTATCCGCCATCATTTCTAGCCATCCTGCGCCGCCTTTGGAATAAAGGGTCACTGGGATCTTGTTACCATCCTTTTGTCGGATCAGTCCGTCGATAATTTGTTGCATATATTGCAGTGAAAAAGCCTGATAGTCTCGAGTCGTTAAAACGCCGCCCCAGGTATCGAACAACATCACCGCTTGTGCGCCTGACTCAATTTGTGCATTCAAATAAGACGTGACCGATTTGGCTAAAATGTCCAACAGTTGATGCATAGCGGCGGGTTCGGAAAACATCATACCTTTGACTTTGCCGAAATTCTTAGTGGTACCACCTTCGACCATATAAGTCGCTAAGGTCCATGGGCTACCAGAAAAACCGATCAGTGGCGTTTCATTGTTTAGGTTCTTGTGGATTGTACTGACTGCATCGGTGACATATTTTAACTTATCAAAAATATCCGGTACAAAAAGCCTCTTAATATCTTGGATGTTATTGACTGGATTTTTAAACGCTGGACCTTCACCGGTTTTAAAATAAAGTCCTAACCCCATCGCGTCTGGGATCGTTAAAATATCAGAAAATAAAATTGCTGCATCCAATTCATATCTTCTTAGGGGCTGTAAAGTGACCTCGCAAGCCAGCTCCGGATTAGTACAAAGAGACATGAAATCTCCCGCTTTGGCTCTTAACTCACGATATTCAGGCAAATAACGACCAGCTTGGCGCATCATCCATACAGGGGTTTTATCGACGGGCTGGCCAAGTGTTGCTCTGATATAGCGGTCATTTTTTAACATGAGAATATGTGTGGGTTATGAATTTTATCGGATTTTACCTGAGGCTCGCGGAGATTGATACATTGTGTAATAGTTTTGAGTCAACCTATACCCGTTCCACCTCAAGATGCAGGCTTCAGCAAGGC
>CAZOBX010000002.1:0-3375 GCA_964578045.1 uncultured Kangiella sp.
AACGGGGCAAAGACAACGTCCGCTTCTCGAACTATTCAGCCCACCAAGATAAATGTCGTGACTGGCAGAAGTGGGTCAAACTGAGACCCTCGAACTAAAATTTAGCTTTGATTTGAAACGTACGTCTCTTGCGTGCCAAAAGCGGAAGTTAAGCTGAGCAGGGAAGATTTGCATATTAATCCATTCTACGAAATTGGCCTGGAGATTCTCCTGTCCAACTACTATAAGCACGAATAAATGAATTGGTATCTTGAAAACCGAGCAAGAAAGAGATCTCACCCTGAGAGATTGAAGAGTTAGTTAAATAAAATTGAGCCAGCTCTTTTCTGGTTGCCTTAAGCACTAATTGAAAGTTACTACCTTCCCCACTTAATCGCCTTTGTAATGTGCGCTTGCTCATGACTAAACGTTCGGCGACTTGCTCCATCGAACTCTCACCACTAGGCAACATTTCCAGTAAAGCACTCTTAGCCCGTTGTGAGGTTGATTCCTGGGCGTCCAAATCACAAAGCCGTTGTTTCAATCCCTCTTCAAAATATGACCACATGCCAATATTCTCAGTGAGAAACGGGCGTAGCGCATCCTCAGACTTAAAGATTATTTGATTTATATCGCCTTGTTGGATCGTTACACCAAAATAGGCTTCATAGTCAGCTATGTTTTCAGGGAGCTTTGTCATTACGACCCGAGCAGGAACAACCTTTTTACGAGTAGCCAATCGCGCCAGTTTGGTGAAAAATACCAATTCAGCAGTGCCTAGCGAATGAGGAATATCATCAGAATGCTGATAGCAATCGATCGTAACGGTTGTATCATTCTTCCTCAGATTAACCGTTAATACCATTGGGCCTATTAAGCGTTTGAATTCACTTAATCTCTGCAACGCAATATTGAGGTTTGCACTGCAAAGACAGGCAAAAATCGGTGGGTCAAATGCTTCTACTGAGAACACCTGACCAATTAGCAACGGCAGATCTTTATCACCCCCAGCCTCGACTATTGCCCTCCAAAAGTCGAAATAACGGTTAACACTTAATGTCGCTACTTTTTGCGCAAAGAAGTCTGCCGGTAGTCTTGCCAAGGCTAATACCTCTGCAGGATTGATACCGACGTCCGAAATCAATAATTTCCAGCCCGGGTGAATAGTAAATTGAGTTGCTTGCTTCATCGTAATTTGCCGCTAATTAAACGTAGACATAATCATTTTATCGTAAACTCGGTCTCCAAACCATTTACGGATGAACATCATAGGTTTGGCATATTGCCCAGCAACATAACGAGTTTTTGGTTTGCGCGCTCTAATTGCCTTCAATATCAAGTTTGTAATGACCTGGGGATCTGAAGCCCCACCGTTCATGGAATCATTGGTCACTTTTGCCAACGAGTTAGCAATATTTGCATATGGGCCAGAGCCTGATCTTTCAAGCATAGGCTCAACCATTACATTAGCAAATTCGGTTTTAATTGCCCCTGGTTCTATAACAACCACATTAATATTGAACTGTGACAATTCAATACGCAAACAATCAGACCAACCCTCCAACGCATGCTTTGTTGCGTGATACCAGCTACCAAGCGGCGTATATACTTTTCCGCCCATCGAAGAAATGTTAATAATTTTGCCCGCTCGTTTAGCCCGCATCGACGGCAATAATAATTGCGTCAGTCTAGCTGTGCCAAATAGGTTGACCTCAAATTGATAGCGCGCATCTTCAATTGTTGTATCTTCCATTGCACCGTACATGCCAAACCCGGCATTGTTAATTAGAATATCAACCCCGCTACTTTGCATTTGGATAGTTTTTACCGCAGCCATAACATCTTCTTCTTTGGTAATATCCATTTTCAATGGAATTGCTCCCAATTTTTTGAGGTCGTCCATTTGTTCTACTCTTCTTGCCGCAGCATAAACAGTGATACCTTCTAACAGAAGTGATTTTGCAAAATGTTTTCCCAAACCAGATGAAGCACCTGTTACCAATGCAACCTTTTTATTTAAACCCGTTACTTTCATTATAATCTCCTAATTAGATAGTGCATTTTGATGGAGTAATTTTATTAGGCTTTTAAGTAACTGACACTAGCAGAATGTGCCATTATTAATGCAAAAGGTGCCTTGAGTCAGTCAAATCATGACAACAAGTAATTTAGTTATTTCTTATTTTGCTGGCAAATGGAAAAAATAGATAAATCTAAATGTTCCGCTTTAGGTTGAAAGGCGAACCTTCGTGATTTGATGCGGATGTCCGCTTTGATAGCTTTCTTCACCACTACGCATTCCGCTCCCATGGTCGTTACGTTAGGTGCCTTCCATCATGAGGCTCCCAACGTCTGCAATGGGTCAAACTGAGACCCTCAGGCAAAAAACTGCGATGATTATCAGCGTACGACTCTTGAGTGCCAATTTCAGACAGTGGGAGGTTGAAAATTAAGTTGATTACTTTCTCAATAGCAGTCAGTCAACGTTGCATTCAGCGGTTTATCCGCTTCAATGCTTTGTTAGCTCTATTTTGTATTTTCATATTGGATTAACCAACAATGCACTGTCTGCCACAGACTGTCCTGGCATCTAAATGTCAAAAAATATGGTCTATATCTTGTTAGCCATGAGAAAAACACAAATTTTGCTTGGCCGTCATGTTTATCTCCATCCCACAGCTCCCAAGCTCTAACTATTTCTTCTTTGGCTTTCTTTTTAAGTATCCTTTGTTTTGCTGAAGGGGAGTAGCAATCCAGCCATATATCAAGGGCATCAGGATTTTTCTGGTCGATCATTAAGCCCGGACTATTCATGTCAACAAATTTTAATCCAGATTCAGTCTCTACTATTTTTGCGCAAGAAGAACACCATGATTCACCTTTGTATTCAAAAGTTTCAACGCCATTTTTACCCATTCCGTTGTCTCTTTGGCAGGAAGGGCAATAAAGTACTGTATTCATTTCTGAGTAATCCCTCGTGCCTTTACTTGAGCTAACGCTGCTAATCAGCCGCGCTGCTTTTTACGTCGGCTGAATTAGCCTTGTTAGCTGTTTGGTTGAGTATTTTTGCAGCAGATTTTCCTACACTCGTCCTCTTTTTGCATTGTACTTTCAAGAAGGTAACTGCTGATTCAGGAAAATTCATATCCTTAAGGAATTCATCGATACCAAATGAAAAGACAGTTTTGTCATTTCCTGATTGAACATATTTAAGACAAGCAGATTTTTCCCTTTCAAGAGACCTGATTATCCATTTAGCTGTAAAGAACTCCATAAAAGATTTGTGAGCAAAATAAAAATATCCTTTGCTGTCTCTCACCAAGAAAGTAGATGTTCTTATGTCATAATCGAATTGATCTAATTTGCCAGAATCTTCTGTCCCGAAAATAGCTGCTG
>CAZOBX010000002.1:3385-13094 GCA_964578045.1 uncultured Kangiella sp.
TGCTGTTATTGAGGCTAACTGATCATAAGGAATTATCAATCTATCGGATGTGAACATATGCCATCCTAATGATTCAGCAAAAAGTATCCTTTCTTTTGCACTGAGAGAGCCCCGCCAATCTTCTCTATGAAACCATGACTCAGTATAAAAATCGTAAAGATCTGATACTGTAATGGGAAGGTTATTTAATTTGCCGAAAGTTTCTAAGATCAGATTCAATAATAAGGGCCGCCTTGCAAGATCTAAGAGATTATATGTGTTTTGCATCCAAGAAATTAGTTTATCTACATTTTCGTCGTTAAGGTGTAAAGATAGTATTTCACGTATTTGCCCATCATTTAATGAAGATAATTCGGTAGAAAGATGCATGACTTCAAATCCAATTGATTCGCCAAAGTCCGTAAAATTAAATGCTTTGGCAAATAAATCTTGAGCATGCCACATGGATTTAAAAACATGACCTCTTGAAGTGAGTAGGATTTTCGATTTTGGTCTAATTATTTCTGCCAATGCTCCAATATTTCCAATAATTCGTTTTTCATCCAAGACTTGGCCAAATTCATCAAATCCATCAAGCAATAACAGTAATCGACCTTCATTATTTAGAGACTTGAGGGAGAAGCTACTATCGAGCCTATTGGAACGAATTTCGTTTGAAAAATATTCTGATATTTGATTCAGTGCGCCCTTGTTAATATCAAGCCGGCGTAAAGGTACGTATATAGGAAGTCGTTTGCCAATCGGATTTTGCCAAAATTCTTTGAATTGTAAATGTGCATAGCGAAGTGTAATCCAAGTTTTCCCCGTGCCATAATCCCCAAGCAAAACTAGATTTGTACCACTAGGTTCAGCGCACCATGCATCCATATATGCAGTCACCGAACTATAACAATCTCTAGCTACCTCGACCCCTTCAGATGAAAAACTGGGTTTCTCGAAACCCAACTCAACATAAGTCTTGATCAATCCAGATGCCTCAATCTGTTGTGACAGATATTTATAATAATCAGACACGATAGATTGGATATACTCTATAATTGTAAAAACCTGAATATTTATCAATTTTTTGGAAAGTTCACGGGCAGAGGGTGAAACCCTCGAATGTGCTATCAATAAGCCTTCACAGTTTGTCCTACTTTGAGAAAGATCTTTCAATTTATTAATAGCAATAATATCCGCCTCTCCCTTTACGCAAAGTATGACAATCGTAGATCCTCCAGATCGTGAAGATTGACAAATTAAAGCGACATCTTCCAATGAATCGGTTTTTAAAGGAGTGACTGTAAAACCTTTTGCCTGTATCCAGTATGTAATCTCGGTTGCCACTATAGAAGCTGCGCCTTTAGGTGACCCATGTTCAGAAAAATAACGATCACGCACTAATGAATTCTCTTGTAAAAAACGCTCTATATCATGCCTTGCCCAAAACCCGGCTTTATATGGATTGGTTGGATCTCTTGAAATAGCGCCAAGATGATCTTTTACCGTTTCACTTGGAATTGTTGTAGTTATTAATAAAAAGCGATTAGCTTTGTGAAGGCTCAATTTTGCTTGAAAATTGCCTATATCTGATTCTCGAACTGATTTATTGCTTTTACTCAAGTGTTTGCATTCTACAAGATATCTTTCTTCTTCAACATTTCCAATAATATCTGTTACGTATCTTGTCGCAAGGATGTCTTTACCTTTGTCTGGACCTCTTGCAGGCCGCGATTCAATTGTAAATCCTAAACTTCGAAGAAGGTCCTCGCATAAAAGTTCAAAAACTTCGGGGGATATTTTCTTAAAGTCTATCATTGATATTTCCCGTTTCGTTATTTCGTTGCAAATTGCTGCTCAACCGACGGATTTATTGCTGTCTTTACCAGGTGCCTAACATCTCGTATCTGATAGCTCGCTTTCACTGCAAACCTAATTAGAGGAAGTCCCGATGATTCGCAGGCATGTTGAACTATCTGGTCTCTTGCTCTCGCTTTTTGCCTGTTGTGGCTTTTATCATCTAACTCTACTACAGCAATGACCTCTAACGTATTTTCATGACATAGCACAAAATCAAAGTGTTTAGCGGAAATTTTATTGAAGGCAATTTGCCATTTTTTTTGACTGAGGCCTCTTTCTGGTGTTAATACGTCAGCGATTCTGACTTTGCCAAGTATTCGATATTCCGACTCCAGTGCTTTTTCTAGAACACCTAAAAATGACCGCTCGGCTGGAGAAAATAAAGCTCCTCTTTTCAAATACTTTGCCTGCCCCATCGTCGAAAAAAACGCCGAAAAAACAACTATGATCACAACAAGAACCAGCGCTAATAACATCAATTCCATTCAAAGCCACCCCATTTAGTTCTTCAACATTTTGTTTCATTATAGTTTTGAGAGCACTTACAATTTTGCTCGTAATATCTAACCGCAGCTTTATCACTTAAATTGTCTGATTGTTTTTCAATAGTGCCTTTAATAATGCACTGGCAACCATCTTCAAAATATTTTCGATTTAGCGACAATCGTTCTTGCTCTTCTCTAAATTGTTTTCGATGAGCATCAAGATTGTCTTCAGTAATACCGAACTGATTTCGACCTGGTGTACCTGATTCTCTATTGTACTGCCCCATATATCACCTATGTCTTCGCTATTTTGGTTCAAATTTTGAATGATGAACGAGCCTCATATTCAGCTCAAACTAGCATTTCGGCTCAATCGTTATGTCTTCCTTGGGTGTTGGGAATTAGCTTACCATTAAAAGCACGGAATTGTTGTTGATGTGCGATATAACGTCTTGCGCCTTGAGCGTGGGGAAGACCGTCAAATCCATCTCCCTCCCAGGTTTGCACCTGTTCCAGGAGATCAACATAATTGTCTGGATAGTTCATGAAATCATAAATGGCTATTACCGCTTTGGGGTTTATTGCAGTGTGAGCTATAGATGGACTCACACTATCCAGAGCGAGTTTGTGTGCTTTGATTCGTGTTGATGAGTGCTTAGCGGCTTCATCAATAGATTTTTCAGATGCCCAATCTTCGATCCCATAAAAATATTGCGCAGGCAGCGGATGTCTGGTGTCAACATCGATTTTATCGAAAGCAAGTTGATCATAAAGTTTATTTCTTAGTTGCATAGCTGAAAGTGTCGCCGCATGAGCAATCGCCGACGTTCGAATTTTCGCGCGTAACGCTTCAGCTTCAAGTAATATCCGCGCCGCCCTGACCCAAATGATCGTGCTATTATTCTCGTTATTAATTAGTTCGCCGACTTGAACATATGATTTTTCAATTATTTCCAGAAATACCATTTCTTGATCGAGCTTTTGTTTACGATTAAGATTTAGGGTGCGCTGCTTAGAAGCATGTAATCTAAAAAACATCACTCCAAATACAAGGCTAAATGAGGCGATCCCAAACGGGATTTTTGCGAGTGACCAGAAGTGCTCAACTCCTCGCGGGGTAAGCTTAATATACTGTTCTGCAAAATTGAGGTAAAAAACAGGGACACTCAGCACGAGAGGTAGGATGATTACCATCCAAAACTTGGCGTGTTGAGTGACATTGAGCGTCTCATTAAGGGCAAACCATGAATGCCTGCCTACATGTAGTGTTTTGGACGTCGTTCGCAATGACTGCTCCTGGTTATTTTGTTTCAAATCCGTATTCTTTTAATAACTAGTGATTAAATAGTTTGTTGATTTCTTGGTTGGCGTTAATCTCTTGTGCGTACTCATGGTGGAAATATTCTAATGAATCTTGAATACCATTAAAATAGGTAATCCTCTTTTCCCAACCAAGAGCGTCAAATAGACTAGTAAGAATTTTATACCCTGTAGTAGCCTCTTTTTTAGATACAAAATAACACGCTAACGCAAAAGAGTTCCTATACAACATCCCACCTTATATTGTTTGAAAAATCGTCTATTATTGCACTTAATTGTTCCAATGATTGTCGTTTTGCCATTATCTTATCTCTACCTTATTAAGTTTAAAGTTCTGGTTATTTTGATTCAGGTTTCATTTACTAATTTTATTCGTCTCTCAACTTCAATGCTACCTGTGCCGCCTTTGTAATATCAGCCGGTGGGGCACTCATTATTAGTTTACCCTCTGACGAAAATATCTGCCAAACATATGGCGGATAGTTATCCTCAGATAGTGTACGAGTCAGTCGCCCAAATATGGGCTGGTTATAGTTGCCGTATTTATCTTCTAATACTTGCGACCACATTCCTTGTCCAACCATCGCAACCTGCACTTCTGGACCTTTTATTCCCCACTTAAAATCCACACCTTCCGTAAGATGGGCGTATTGTTCAACGGCAATCACAGATCGATAGACCGGTTCAAGGCTAGCCATTATCAGTGAAGAAGTGTCTGCTTTTGGATGCGCCTGTGCTACAAATAAGTTGAGTCGATTGGTTGATTTTTTTAGCGTACCCACATCAGTTAAAATTGCTTTAAACCTATCTTCTAACAATTGGACAGTTACAAAGGAAGTCCCTAAAGCAGCCACTCCCAGTAGAATTATTCCAGCAACAATATTTTGTGTATCGAAAATTGATTTTTTAGTCATATTTACTCTCCTTGATTGATCAGTCTTATTTAATTGCTCAGATTAGGTTTTTATGTGTCTTGGGGTGATTCTGTTTCACTAATTAACGTCCAAAAACATATATTTGCCTTTTCCGTCAGTTTCATTAAGTGTATTAAAGCCAGTGCTTTCATATAGACCGATGGCTGGAATAGACGATTTCAACACATGCAAAGTTAGTCTACTGTAATCGGAATGATTCGAAATATAATTAACTGCTTTTTTTAATAATGCTCTACCCACCCCTTTTCCCCTTCCATTCTTCATCACGAACAACTCAAATTCTGCTTCATTTGCTGGGCTAAATTGAGATTTGCCATGAACCGATATAAATCCTTTGACATCACCATTTATTTTACAAACGTATGTTATTTGTTTTTCTGTCTCTATAATCGAGTCTGACGATTCTTCCTGAGCAATTTCGTAGCCTGTTGTCTTGTCATGACAGATATCAACCTTCACACGATTTATTGCTTCCAGATCGTCAGAAGTAGCAATTGAAATATTCATATTGTTTTCTACCGGGGCTATTTTGTCGTAAATATATCGGGTTAATTTACTCTCTATGTGTTTTTTTCTTTGCTATGAATGCAATGAACATGATCAAAATGGTTAATCCCGCCAATATTGGTTCGAAATTTCCACTTGGGTTTTCTATCCACATACCAGCTATAATTGCTGATACAAATAAGAGAACAGCATCAATTCTCCATAATATTTTTGCAGTTGCAGAGACTAAAGATTTTCGTTTGAGTTCTATAACAGTGGAATTTAGTCTATTTCTAAACTCTGCAAATATCTTTGCCATATTCTCTTCAAGGTTTGGGAGCATTCGATCATACAATTCAGGTTTGCCAGATTGTTTAGTACTTTTTGCAAAAATATCGTATGCTTTTAATTTAAATATATCTTGTGCATGTTGTGCTATTTGTAAGATATGAGTCTCAATCATTGGGTAATATTGCATTTTCAATGTATTCATATGGTCCAAAACGTTCAGCAGCAATTGGTTATTTGAAGACATTATTATGTTAATCGTTTCGGAAATTGTATTTCCAGAGCGTAGTTGTCCGTTAGCCGAATGTTTCGCTAGCATCGACGAAAAGTCATGGTCAATCGAAGCATTCAAATTATCGAGGATCAACTTGATCTTTTCGTCATAATTTTTCTTATAATCTCTATCCATTCATCTGTCTATATTGGTTGTTTTGTTTTTGTTAGCCGGCGGTTCGGGGGGATTCTGTTTCATTTGCGATAGTAATTTGGTGGAGCGACCAGTTATTAACCCTGATATACCGAACTAATGGTAGTCACCCATGACACGCCCCGTTATTCAATAAAATTAAAAATTGGCTGAGAACATTAAAACGTTATTTCGTTGCATTCATCTTCAGGTAGATGTTTCCAGATTCTTCAACTACATCTAAGTCAGAACGTTCAGAAGAAAAGGCCAATATAATATCTAACAGCTCGATATTCCTCATACTGTTAGTCTTAGTGCAATAGGTATTATAGTAGGCAACCAATCTTTGTATTTGCAGCTGCTCAGAATTCATTACCATTAATGTCTACTACCTTTTTTATTTTATATGTCGAACCAAACCTTAAGTAACTATAATGTCGTGTAACACGACTATCAAGTAATTCCTTGTGATTAATCTATATCATTAATACACCTAAAATATAGGTATTCCTCATTTGAAACAGTTCACTTAGATGTTTGGTTGCATATTTCGGTGAATTAGTAGAAATTCGAAGCGACAGAATGCGGGTTGTAGCGGTAATAGCAACCAAAAATGAAACAGTATTAAGGATTTTGTTAAGACATAAAAAAGCCACGAATTATCGAGGCAATCTTCATGATTTTACTTGTGATGTTGAAATACAAAAAATGAACTTCCTTTTATTTGAGATCACTTTCATTTATTGATCATCAATGATCGGGAACAGATCGACGATATCACATTCTGCGGCCTTACATATATCGTCTAATACTGATAAATGAACATCAGTTTCACATTTAAGTATTCGTAGTAAGGTCGCTTTGGAAAGTTTTTTGGTAGTAGCTAGATCATTAACAGAACGGTAATTTTTCAGTATTTTTTTCAGTCCAGCCGCAAGTCGTTTTCTCGTTTTGGTTTTCATTACTACTTGTCATAATGATTTTGGTGTGAAACAATACCAAATATAATGGTTCACCGGTGAACCACCTGTGTGGCTGTCGCCCTGAGAAAGCGGTATATGTATCATCCTTATTCCAGAGTGACGACCTTATAGATAAGCAATGCTTACGACTTAATGTAGACATTCAAGAGCGTTCGGTCAATCACTAGTAATGAGTGTTTATTAACTGATATCGATTTTGAATTCAATCAACACAAAAACTTTTCTCACAGCGTTTATAGCGGAGTTGTTGTCGCTATAAAATGTCAACATTATCGGGCGAAAATAGACTCAGAGAGTGATTAGGAAATAATGACTGAAAAAGTAGAAAAGCGATTCATATTGCAATTTGAGATATTTGTAGTAAATAGTTTTAACACTACTGGGCGTTAGGGGTTGACACAGATATAATCTAATGATTAGAAATTGCCCCGTTTTTTTTGGGGCAATTTATTAAAGCAGCCAAACCAAGTTAGTCATTATTAGTTTCAGTGGTCTCCGTTGGTTGGTCTTGTTGAATTTTTAGCAGCTCCATTAATTGGAGCATTTGTAATTGATCAATCCATTGGTTGAGACTAGAAATTTCCAAATCGCAGTCCGGCTGTGGGCTACATGCAGTGATAATAATTGGTTCGATTTGGTTAGTGTCTGTTTCTTTCTCAGTAGCGAATGCACTAAAAGTAATGGTCAGTAAAAGAAGAGCAATTATAATTTTCATGGTATTACCTCGTTTAGTTTTGTTGGAATATTCCATGAGAGAGTATGCGGAAGTGATAGATTTGACTCAAGCAACAAAAAATAAAGTAATTAAAAAATGGACAGACTGAAAAAGTGATAGGAGCAAGCACCCAAAAAATACAACAAATTAATTTTGGTGATTGTCGCTATTATCCTGATACAGCTAAAATCTCAATTAAGCGAAAAACATCTCATATTCCACCAACCCCCGCTCGCATATTAGTATTTTTGTGCAAGAATCAAAATATTGAGATAACCCTGGCTGATATTAAAAACCATGTTTGGCCGAAAAAGTATGACGAGGTTCCTGATATTACCGTCCACACTCATTTGTCGGCGTTACGTAAATCATTAGGCGATAATTATAAGCCTCATCGTTATATCGTTTGTAATAAAAATTGGACTTATAAATTAAAACCGACAGCAGAAATTATTTACGTAAAGTCACGACAAGAGAAGAATAGTTTTGTAGTAAAAATTACTACCATCAGTGTGTTAGCCGTTATTGGAGTGGTTGCTCTTGGTTTTTCACTGACAAAACCCACGCCTGAGCCACATTATACAATGTCAGATACTAAGCAGCTCACCACTCTTAAAGGGGTAATCAAGGCTGCTGCGGTATCGCCAGATAGAAAACTGATTATTTTTGCACATAAAAAAGAAGGTGAGGTCAATTGGGGGTTACTAGCAAAACAAAGAGGCTCAGAGCGACATAACACATTAATTCTTGATGAAATACCACTGATGCATAATATGGAGCCCAGTTTTTCACTTGATGGCAAAAAATTAACTTGGGTACGAACCAATTACCAAGACCAATGCACGGTGATGGTTGCAGACTTTATTGCGTCGGAGCTAAAAATTGAGAATAAAAAAGCGATACTCGATTGTTCACAAGCTTATTATGCCCGATTTCCACAATGGAAAGATGAGAATACGCTGCTGGCCTCGCTACCGCAGGGCAATAAACTTGCAAACGCTATTTTTGAAATAGACTTAAATACCTTTAAAACAAAAAAAATTACTAATCCACCAGGGGCATTATTTGGCGAATATGGCTTTATTTATAACAAAAATAACAACAAAATTGCCCATTTACGGCGCTCTGATATCCCTGGATTTTGGACAGAATTAATGATTTATGATTTTAATACCGGACAAGACCAGCTTTTAAAATCTTATACCTACCCTTTATTTTCGGTCGCCTGGATTGACAATGAAAAGCTCCTTGCAAAAGGTAATACTGGTTTTGAGGTGGTGACACTAGACACTCAAATTACAGTTGTAGAGTCAGTCAATACCGGTGAAGGGGTTATGCCTTTTTCTCTGGGAGATGGAAAATTTGGCTTTATTTATGGTGATTTAGTTGCGCGGGATATTGTCGTGATGGATTTAAAGAACAATACTGTGAATGAAGATTTAAGCTCTGCTCGGGATGATTTCAAACCTGTTATAGCAAAAAATTCAGGAGACTTCGCTTTCGCATCAAAAAGAAGCGGCCACCGCCAAATTTATGTAACTGTTAATGGGGTTCCTGAGCCGATCACTAACTTTACAAGTTATCCACTTATTACAGCAATGGCGATATCACCAGATGGTCAATTGGTCGCTTTTGTTGTTAATAGCCAGCTACATATTATTGACAGAGATGGACACTATCATCATAAAGAGAATGTGACGGTTTCAGGAATTTCATTTACACTGGATGGCAAAGGCTTTCTGTATGGTGCTGAGTCGCATGGTGGCTGGTCAATTCGGTATCTTTCCTTATCCGGTGCAGACAAAGGAAAAATTACTACTGTGACTCATGGCTTTATGCCTAAATCTGCTGACGATGGTTTTATTTACTTTTTTAGGAATATCGGTGGAATTGATACCTTGTATCGAAAATCAACCGGCAGTGTGCAAGAGCTTGGGCCTGCCCTATTTCAGCCAACCAATCCCAATTCTTTTGATGTTATCAATAATCAATTATATTACGTTGTACAAAACAACAAAGATAAATTGCTAGTGAGGCGAGATTTAACAACCGGCGAAATTTTGCCTGTATCTCAAATTTCCAACTCTAAATTTTCGCTTAATCACGATGCTACAGTCTTAGTATCCACTAAAAAAGATGAAGCGCAAAACAACCTGGTCGAATTTGAATTAGTTGAATCAATCGAGAAATAATTATCTAATTATCTCAACGCTAGATAATTCTCATATTAATTCACTTTACAAATGATTTAT
>CAZOBX010000002.1:13104-43814 GCA_964578045.1 uncultured Kangiella sp.
ATTTAATCTTCCTGCAACCTAAATAAATAGAATATTAGTCTTCCTTTAGTTATAACTCTCTAAACTCTAGCGCATAATTTTGTCTGTTTTTATCGATAATGAAATAGCGGTATAGGAATTTCATGCTATTTATGACTTGCTAATAACTGTATGAACTAATCCAAAGAGGTAGCTAATGTCCAAAAAAATTGAAATGACCGAAGAAGAAGCCGAGCAAATAATGCAACCAATTTTTGATTGGCTCGCCAGTGGAGCGCATGGAACAAGTATTAATCAGAAATACTGTTTTGGGACTATTTCACAAGATGTAGCATTAGGATTTGCTCAGGAGCTTTTAGAGACTGTTGGCATCGATGCAACTATGATGCAACAAATAGCTACTAAGCTATTACCAGATGATAACATTACCTCTCTACGTACAGAGAACACAATTCATTAGGCATCGTATTAGAATAAAGTTTTAAAATGTCTGCTTTAAAAAGGATTCTTTCTATCATCACGAACGAATGTTTACTTGACAATATTGAGCAAGAATATATTGCCTCTGGTTGTCAGTATGCAACATATGAGTTTGAAATGAACAAAAACTTTTCCGCTGCAATAAGTGATGGTGTTGCAATTGCAAAAAAGTGCCAACACAGCGCCAGGACATCATCCATTAGCAGTACCATTTAACTGAACAGAGCTATTATCTAATATATGAGGTAAAAACTGACCTACAGCTTGATTTATCAGGATGCTTTCGTTTAAACCATTGGCATATTCATTTAGTAAATTAAAATGTGTTTTAAAACGGTTTAATACATTTAAGCTTCGGTAGACATTCAAACAAAAAATTACCCCTACCACATGATAATAGGCGACCAGTCTGCGATAAGGATTGGATGTTTTTGTTGTCCAATGAGTTACCTGAAATATTCGTGGGGATAACTCCGGATTAAAGCTGTATGACAAGTAAAACGTAATTAAGCCGTAATTATAATAGGAATCTCATTTTGAGTTATTTGTTTATTTTTTTGAAGATCTTTAGAATTGAACTATATATTATGTGTCGATCAATAAATTTCTCTTAATTTTGAGGAAGCAACGTGAAATATTTTTTTAATCTTTCTTTTTCGCTAGTATTTTTTTATTCAGCACTAGCCGTAGCTGACGATCCAACTATTGGAACCCCACCAAAAGCACCGCTTACATATAATTTCACTCCGTATTACAAACTTCTAGATGCTGAGGCAAGCATAAGATCAGAAGATCCTATTAAGGCTAATTTCAAATTGTTGTGGACCACTCAAAATGGTTACATTTATGGTGCTGAAAATGCGTCAATAGAAGCTGTACAACAACAGATATTATATAAACAGAGTGGACCTGGCCCAGCTGTTGAAAGAGATTATTCGAACGGGACCTCAGACTTCAGTCAACTTATAAATGATATTGGAACTGAACTAAATGAGTTTTACGCCATTAAGAATGCTGAGTGTGGTTACGAAGCTTTTGTAGTCGAAGCTCTGGAAGGAGCTTCTAGCCCACCGGACGGATATTTTGGTATAGGAACGCAATTTCCAACAGAATCAGATTTCGACCGTAAAAACCAGTCTCCTCAGGCAGGTGGAACGCCCTGGGTGTTTTCCAATCCTGGAAATCAAAATCTATTGTTCACTGTTCCCGGAATACAATGACGATGTGGAAGTGTATAAAACCTATTGGGAAGGCGGAACTTCTTTTCAGGTGTACAAAATTACTGCGGTTGATCCTTCCCAAGGTTGTAGTTTTGTCGGTACCACAGTCGGATATTCCTGGGTACAAGGTGTCGAATTCAATGTTTGCCGTGACGGATACGTTGGAAGGAGTTCAGACCAAACATTTCAAGGATATTGTGATAGCCGTTTTACAGTTGCTGTCGCAATTGATTTTTCTGCTCAAAAATGTGGTCCGTCTGATCTCAATCCCTGCAATGTTGTATCTGGCAGGAAAATAGAATATGAATCAGATTACGCCGGAATAATACCGTTTCAGCGTACCTATAATTCAATGATATTTCTTGATAATAAAAGCTCAAGTCTTGGAAGAGGATGGCAGCATAACTACACGGAACACCTTTTTACTATTAACAATATTGCGGCAGGAACGAGTTTTGTGACGCATTGGGTAAGTGGCATTGGCAATATAGTTGCTTTGAATTCTCCCTCACCAGGTTTTTATGAGTCAGATGATAAAGAAATATACTTGAAAGAGGTAGATGGTACTTTTGTTGCTACGCTCAGAGGAGGGACCGTTAAAGTGTTCGACTTTGCAGGGCGTTTAATGCAAATTAAAGAATTTGATGGGCCAGTGATTACATTACAGTATCAGAACGAATTACTTGAAAAAGTCAATAACGAATATGGGCACGAAATTAGCCTGACCTATACTTCGGAGAATTTATTAGACACAATTCTACTACCTGATTTGAAAACGATTCGTTTTGAATATTTGGAGAATGTAAGCAATAACATAATATTGCCGGCAAAGTTAATCAAGGTCATTTATCCCGATGGGAATTCGAGGCAATACCAATATGAAGATCCCGATTTTCCTGATGCTTTAACGGGAATTATTGATGAAAACGGTGACAGTTACGCCCAATTCACCTATAACCAATACGGTCTAGTTGCCACATCGCAACATACAGGAGGTTCCGGGGCTGGCACTATATCCTACGGAAGTAATAGTACTGGCGGTGTTGCTCAAATTGATTTTAATGACACGGGCATCAAACAATATTATTTTGATGGACGCCGCAACATTAGTAAGATTGTAGAGAATGGTATTACTACGGAATACTCGTATTCTGTCGCTGGCTCTGTTCTGCAGGGAGTAACGGATAGTGACGGGAATATCACAAGTTATAACTATGATATTAATACAAATCAATTAATCAGTGTCGTTGAATATAAAAATACCGTAAATAGTAAAACGACGGTTTATGAATATCTCTCAGCCGAGTCTCCTTTAAGGACCTCAATTATTGTTACCGATTTTTACGGAAATACAGAATCAACAACCATTGAATACAATGCGCTTAATCAACCAATCAAGGTGACGCGGCAAGGAACGGATATTGGGGGAGCTACAATCTCGGAAGTTAGCGAAATGCAATTTGACAATTTTGGGAGAATTATTTTTACGGACGGACCACGAACTGATGTGACCGATACGACTTTGTATACCTATTTTGCATGTGCTACAGGCAGTGAATGTGGACAACTTAAAATGCTCACCAATGCATTGGGCCATACGATTGAATATTTAGCCTACTCACCTCACGGCCTGCCAACTCAACTAAAACTATCCAATGGAGAAATAGTAAATTATCAATACGATGACCGTTTGAGAGTGATTCAAATACAAACAAGCAGTGTTGATAATCTTAATAGAACAGTCAATTATACTTATGATAATTTTGGGCAGCAAACACAACTCAATATTAATGGGCTATATTCTGTAACTAATAGCTACAATAATATACACCAGCTCACCAGAAAAACGGACAGTTTAGGTAACTATATCGAATACTCATATGATGTAAAGGGTCGAAAAATTGCAGAAAACAAACACGACCCGGCCGATAGTTTAAAAAATTCGATCGAATATCAATACAACGTAAATAACAATGTTAGTCAATTTAAGAATGGTCAAAATATAACAGACTATATCTACGCGGTGAATGGCAAGCTGGATAAAGTCATCTCAGGCGATCAAGAGACAGCATATGAATTTGATCCACTTTCCCGTTTGACAAAAATTATCGACCCATTACAAGGTGAAACTTCTTTTAATTACAACAGCTTGGATCTTTTTACAACGGTTATTGATCCGAAAGCAAAAACGTCTTCATACGATAACGACACATTTGGTCGTTTAATGCGGCTTACCAGTCCCAATACGAGCATAACGAACTTTTCCTACGACAATGGGGGAAACCTCCTCACCAAAATTGACAACCAAAGCGCCGTCACTTTCACCTACGATGCATTAAATCGAATTTCAGCGTTATCTTATTCCAATGTGATGGAAAATGTCGTTTTCAATTATGATGATATTTCAGGGGAAAACAAGGGGGTTGGCCGATTAACGAGTGTTACCGATATTAGTGGCTCAACAAGTTATATTTATAATGGATTTGGGCAGGTTATTAAGGAGACACGGATTATTGATGGTAAGACCTTCATCACAGAATATCAATATGATAGTAATAGCCAGCTAATCGGTATTATTTTACCGAGTGGTAGCGTCTTGACTTATGTACTCGATAGTTTTGCAAGGATCAGTAGTATGTCTTTGACAAAAGATGGGCTTAGTCAAACTATCGCCAGTAATATAAGTTATCTTCCATTTGGCCCGTTAGACAGTCTTACCTACGGTAATAGTTTGGCAATGACTCAGTCGTTCGATCTTAGTTATCGCATGATTGATAAAACCGTGACCGGGATTAATCAATTAAGTTATAGCTACGACTCAAATAACAACATACTTGCAATTACGGACAGCCTGGATAGCAGTAAAAATCAAAGCCTGACTTATGATAAGTTATCGCAGCTATTGACCGCGAATGGTAGCTACGGAAATTTGGTTTTTACCTATGACAGCGTAGGCAATCGATTAAGTAAAACCGATTCAAACGGAGTTGATACTTATGTTTATGCCACAGATTCCCATCATTTAAATGCGATAGCTGGAACGACCAACCTTAGTTTTACCTATGATGGTGTTGGTAACACTTTAACCAAAGGAGATCTTAACTTCGCTTACAATCAACGAGGTCGACTAGAAGGCGTTTCCGGTAACGGCACAAATACGAGTTACGTTTATAACTATAGAGGGGAGCGAGTTTCAAAATTAGTTGACGGGATCAAAACTTATTTCATTTATGACTTGCAAGGACAATTAATAGCAGAATCTGATGTAAATGGGGATATTATTACTGAATATGTTTACTTAAATGGCCAACTCTTGGCGATGGTTAATGCAAGTTCCTTACCTCCAGTTACAGAGGAAGTCATTATTGACAATGAAGAAATTGGAACATCTTCTACCGGAAATTGGACTCTAAAGAACGACAATAATAACGAAGCTTATGGATCTAACTTCCGGTTAGGCGGAGCCGGTACAACTCGCACATACCAGTGGACTCCTCAGCTAACTAGCGACAATTATGAAGTCTATGCTTATTGGAAAGCACGTTTTAATTTAAGCAACAACGTTCCTTTCACTATTTTTCACTCAGGAATCACCGATTCCGTAAACGTTAATCAACAAATTAACGGAACACAATGGAACATGCTCGGAACCTATAATTTTAATGGCGACGGTTCAGAATTTATTGAGGTCAGCAATATTAATGGTAATGCTGTAGCCGACGCGGTAAGGTTTGTACAGGTTGGCACAACCCAAACAGAAAGTTTTGATTTGACGTTCATTCATACTGATCACTTAGGTGCGCCAACGCTTTTAACAAACTCAGTGGGAACCGTCATTTGGCGTGCCGAATACAGTCCTTATGGAAAAGCAAGTGTCAATAATGATGTTGATGGTGACGGCATTCTTGCAACGATGAATCTGCGTTTACCCGGACAATATTTTGATTTAGAGACCGGGTTACACTACAACTTTTTCCGAGATTATGACCCCGAAATAGGCAGGTATATTGAAAGCGATCCGATTGGATTAGATGGGGGGATTAATACTTATATTTACGTTGGCAGTAACCCCATCAATTCAATTGACCCGTCCGGGCTGGCTGAAGTTTGGATTGGGGGGGTTGGTGATGGCAGTACTAACATTGTTAGCGATTACTATAATCGTTATAACAGAAATAATCCTGGTATTACCAGACGTTATTTCGAGTGGAACAATACAAAAAAAATATTAAAATACTTGAAAAACCTGCGTAAAGATAATGCTTGCGAGCCAATAAATTTAATCGGTCACAGTTATGGGGGATCTGATGCTACCAGAGTCGCGGAGAAATTACGTAAAGCGGGGATCGATGTCAACTTATTGATTACAGTGGATCCTGTTAGTCGAAGCTGGTCCAAGCCGGATGATCTGAGCAATGTGTCTACCTGGATTAATATTAACGCTAATCCAGCAAACGAAAATGCATCGGATACCACCGCATGGTGGGGAGGCAAATGGGGAGATTGGACGAACGGCCGCTCAAGCACCTATTACGATGCGACATACAACCATGAGCAATTTGGCAGTATGATGAATTTTAAACATAACAACAAAAATGCCATTTCAGTTCTCAATCAGCTTTCTGGAAATTGTATATGCATAGATTAATAGTGATTTTATTATGCGTAATATTGTTTTCATGCAGAGGCGATTCAATAGAAATTCAGGTTGTAAGTATGCAACTAGTTGAATCACCCCAACAATATGTCGCTCTTTTGGATGATGCATATAATAGTACTATTGTCGGTATGCTACGTTTTCAAGTGCGCACCAACGTTGATTTATTTCAACGGGCTAAAACAGACGGTTTAAATATTTGGGCCAGGTTTTTTCTGTGTAGCAACATGAATCCTCTAAGCGATATAGGAACGATTTTTAAGCATCCTTTAAATAAAAATGAATATTTTGTTTTTGTTGGTTTTGAGTCAATTAACAATGATGTGTTTCAGTATGAAATAGGCGATTTAACAGGTGAAATTTGTATTTTGTTTGGTATGGGAAGTATGGTCCCCTTTAGTGCTATCAAAAGTAATATGGCTCGCTATAGGTTAACAGTAACAGAATTAACGCAACTTAAAGATTATAAGAGGTCCAATGGGGTTGTAAAGGTGGAATCAAATCAGTTTAAGTTTTGAATAAGAAAGTCAAAATTATCAGTTAGGATAATTTACTATCAGTTAGGTTGACGTCATTATTGGAATTTACTCCCCAATATAGTCAAACACCCCGTTAACTATTAGAATAGTACAGCGATATCTATTAGGCGAGTGTCCAGATTTGTGGGTCCATTTCTTGGACCTTCTCGCCGATAACTGTCTATAACCAGTCCTTAATGTTGTAATGTATATCGGTGCACATTTAATGTTTTTGCCGCTAATAACTCCAATCTATCGGTTCATCCCCATGCGTATGAACACCTTGTGTGCATCATGACAACGTTTGCAGAGGGCGGTTCATGCCTATGGGGAACACGAGAGAGTTTGAAAGAAATGGTTATATTGAGTCTTATCTAACGGCCTATAGCTCTCGTCCAGCCGATAATAAATGTCTATATCGTCGGCGCTCGATCAAAAAACATGGGCTAAAAGGCGCGTTTAATTTAATTATTGGGAAATTAGAAAAAATGCGAAATGTCGTCTATCCCGATGATATAAAAACACAAGCATTTGACAGAGTGAAAAAAGAATTTGGCACCTATTCAGTCTCTGATTTTTCCATGCTGAACATGCCATAGAGGGAGCTTTTATGACTCAATCTTTAACCCACATACAAGCTTTCAAAACTCTCGCCGGTTGTTATTTAACTTTTTCGATTTGCGACGGCAAACTATTATTTCTTCATTCTGATTTTATGTCAGGCCAATATGATATTAATTTGATTAGTGTCAATATTACCAAGCAACCAAACAACGTAAAGGTCGCTTTTGTATCCATCTGGTCGCGCACGATCGACAACTACGCCAGTTATTATTTTGAGGCGGACGAGTTGGGATCGCTGACTGATTATTTTCGTCAGTTAAAATTCCCTGTGCCAGACCATATTTACGCCAAGGGATAATAATATGAGAAACCGTAACGACCCCATGCTGTTTATTACTAAACATAACAAGAAAGCATTCCGCGTAAAAATCCTAGGGTATAATCACGGGTCACTTATCTCATATATATACCATGCATACGAATACGGCACTTTGGCTAAAGCAAAAAAAGAAGCGATGAAGGGCCGTGATGAAATTCTACAACAGCTAGAAGATGACCGTATTTATTCGATATCCTGGACAGAATCCGTCATTTATTTTATTAATGGTTTGGGTTTTGAAGTCGGTTATAAGCAGATATGTGCGAGAACGCCTAATAAAAAGGGATTGCCCCAAAAGAGGCGATTCGGTTATGGGGTTGGCGGACTGAGAGAAGCGTTTGATAGCGCGATACAGGCGATTGAGCAATATAAAAGGGAAGGGGCCTATCCTGACTGGGTGATTGACGAGGCATGGAAACGCGTTAAGGAGCAATCTGGGTTATGATTCGGAATGAACTTCAATATCAGTTATCCAAAAAGTGGGCAAGAAAATTTAAAATAACATTGGAGGCTGAAAATAATTTGCCAGATGATGTTGATCCTATAATTTTTGAAGCCTCTAAACAAGCAATAACAGAAACGCTTTTTGAACTTGAACAAGAGATAACTGATTATGAAAAGAAAGAAATTTAGCCATATCTCAATTTGCAATGTCCTTGATTTTCTGATTAATATTAGTGATTATATGCGGTGGCAAACATTGGAATGCCATAATTTAAACAATAGGGAAAAATAATGAAAATATTTAGCACCTTACTCGTATTACTGGGTATATTAGCAAGCTCATTCGCTTACAGCGCGGTCAATCAATTTGTTCATTGCGACAGTTGTACCGCGAATAAAGCAAAAGTTACAGCAGCATTGAGTGGATATACAGGCAATGTCACTGTTGGGGATATTGAAACGGGATATATAGCAAGCTTCAATGTTATCGAGACTCAAAGATTTGGCGAATATTTTAGTACTGCGACTGCAACCACCACCTCAACTTATATGGCAAGCCAATTTGATAAAGTGTATGTGCTTTATCAAAATGCAAAAAATGATCACTATGAGACTACCGGCATCATCGAGTCGCCTTGGGAGGCATTACAATCACCTTATTTAGGGAATCGGGTGATTGCTCAAGTGATTAGGAATCATGGCGCACCACTAACCCAAAAAGCCGTTAATTTTTTTAATGAAGCGGCGACCTTAACCGGTGCGTTTAAACCTCTTGACATTTATATTACAACGCCTGATGGCGGTTTTTTAGTATTTGCAGTTACTGGAACGGGAACTGATGGGGTAGATACCTTTATTGTAGGTGACTTTAACTTTGCTAGATCTGAGGATGGCAACGGTAATCCCATCACAGGAATAAAACCTGGGAAAGAATATGGTTTTTCAGGAAGTTCAGATCCGGCTTATATCGATTTTACCAGTTATATGGCTGGGCTGTATGGTTGGACTTGGAATTCTAACACCGATGGTGGCAGTGGTAGCGGTGGCGGCGCTTCAATGACCTGTTATAAAACCGCTGGTGGCAATATTTGTGTTATCAAATGGCTCAATTAATCTTGAGGAGATCAGAAAAATAAAGGGCGAATTCGCCCTTTTTATTCGTATAACTTTAGGAAAAATAAAATGATAAAGAAAATAATAAATAAAATAAAACCCTATGGAAATTTACAATCAAAAAATTTAGGCTTGTTATTATTAGGTGCTCGAATCACTGCGTTTATTAGCATCCCCATTGTGATACTTTCAATAATCCAAATTGTGTCAATGTTTAGTAACCCGTTTATTCACGTAACTATAGTGCTTGTCGTTCCATTTATTTTGGGTGCGATGTCAATGTTTTTCATCTCCGCCATTCTGGCCATTATTGTCGCCTTTGAAGAAAGTTATCGTAGAAGAACCGAAATTCATATTAATAAAAATTAGTTGTTTAAACCATGATCTTGTTTGGCTTTGGAACCGGTTCATTTTGCGGTCGCCATAAGTGCAAACAATATTTATTGAAATTAACATAATCAGATTTTACTGGATGGTACTGAATAGCACTTTCGTTTTGGTGAAAAAACAAGTCTTTGATAAAGCACATTTCATCCCAAGTCGGCGTTCTTTTTCGATTGGTAATAACAACCGAAACATGCTCCCATCCTAAACCATCAGAAGCGATAACGCCAAATTTTAATTTTCCTTTTTTTATAGCGAATGCGCCGTTATTTCCAAAATCATCAGTGGATGCCATTCGACCGGTTGTTATTCTGAATTCGGTTCATCCCCGTGGATACGGGGAACACTCTAAAATTATATCGTTGATTATCAAAGAAAAAAACAACTGATACAAATCTACCAAGTATTTTCTGAATTTTTAGAGAGAACTTAATACCAAATTTTCTTTAGAGATCATTGATAAACGAGATAATCTGAATCAACTGCCCGTTACTTCTTGAGAGCTAAGATTTGTTAATCTCTTGCATATGGTCAATCTAATAAGGTAGTAAGCGCTTGGCTGTCTTCTTACCTTTCAAATAAAACTCCATCCAACGCATAAGCCGTATAGAGTAACCTATCTATTTTTCTTCTGTTGATCTATAGGAATTATTTCATAGGGTGGCAATTTTTTTCCTTTTTTCCTGCCTTTCAAATAAAACTCCATCCATCGCATCAATCGCATCGAATAATCGAGTTGCGCCGCATTATTCTTATTACCATGCCCCTCATCCGGATAAAATACTAACCGAACAGGTGTATCAGTTCTGGTTTTAATGTATCGATACAATTCCATTGATTGGCTGGGATGCACTCGGGTATCGCTATCCCCATGCATAATTAGCAGCGGTGTTTTAGCTTTATCGGTATGATAAATAGGACTGCGCTCTAACATCCATTGCCATTTTTCCCATGGATAATTTCTTGCATGAGTATTGTATATTTCTTTTGCAACATCGGTGGTACCAAACTTGGATATTTGGTCAGAAATTCCTAAGAACATGACACTTGCTGCAAAGTGTTCACTCAAGGCCGTCGCTGCCCATGCTGATGCGTATCCGCCGTAGGAGCTTCCGGTAATTCCAACTTTGTCTTTGTCAACCAGACCAATATCCGATAAATGAGTGATAGCATCAACGAGATCATTAAATTCACTGCCTGCGTAATCGGCCTGACTTAATTTGGAAAATTCGACGCCTCGTCCTGTGCTACCTCGATAGTTGGGTAAGAAAACCATAAATCCATGTGACGCAGCATATTTTACGGGATAAGTATATCGATCGATCCAGTCATCACTAATATGACGCTCCGGCCCGCCATGAATCATCATTATCATCGGATAACGTCGCGATTTTTTATAGTTGATTGGGTAAATAAGAACGCCCTGAAGCTCCAATCCATCTCTCGCTTGATAGCTGATGGTTTGTTGCTTAGGCATTTTGATCTTATTGAGCCAGGGATTTAAATGTGTCAAACGACTAATTTTATTATCCGATAAATTCATCACTTCTCTAGGATGCTTATCGCTACTCGCGATACCGACCATCACGTTTCCTGAATCGTCCGCATGAATATAATTGATCACTTCATCGCCCGCTTCGATTTTGGTGGTAATTGACTGACTGTCGATATTGATCACTGACACTTCGCTTGTAGTGCCAATGTGGCCCAGATAAGCGAGCTGATTTTCGGACAACCATTGGATACCTTTGATATGCCCGGGGTAATTTTTTACCAGCTCGGTAATTTTCCCGGATTTGGTTGCGGCGATAAATAACCTTCCTGTAGCCGGATCATGTCTATTTTCAGCACCAATGATAGCAACGTATTGCCCATCATTAGACCAGCTAGCGCTCGCTAACTTTCCTTCGATCTCGAAGGCTCTGACTAAATCGCCATCTTGATCAAAAATTCCATATTGGGAGGCCACAAACTGGTCGTCGACTAACGCGCTTGGCGCAACTCGTAGTAATAACTGATCTTTTTCCGGGTGATATTGAAGCGATATTATATGTTGCTCAATATCCAGTTGGATGTGCGGTACGGAGAGATCGGTTAAGTCCAGCAGATAGGCCTGCGTTGGTTTTATCGATTCTTCATAGACTTTTGATTTGAAGCCTTTCTCTGCTAACCTTTTTTGTATTGGATTTGTTTTTTGCTTGGCAAGATAAGTCAATTTAGTCCCTTTGCTATTGATACTAAAAGCCGAAATATCGACTTGAGCATCAAAAACTTTTTCTGCTTCGCCGCCATCGATCGCTATCCGATAGATGCCAACGAATTCATCATAATGTCTTTGTGCAATAAAATAAATAAAGTGACTGCTGGGCCCCCAGGCAATATTTCCAATCCTTTGCTTGCCAGAAATAAATCGTCTTGATTGAGCTTTGCTATTGGTAACATGAAGTTCAATATAGGATTGTCCATCTTCATCGTGATAAACGTCTCTGGGAACAATTTGGGTATAAGCGATATGTTTTCCATCCGGCGAAACTTTTACTGAAGCAACCGACTTTTTTTCGATGGTTTGTTTGAGGGTGATGATTTGCGAACTTTTTGCCGAGAGATTGGCAGAAAAAAGGACCGAAAATAGTCCTACAATAAGTAACTTTCGTTCTCCTAATCTACCCATCGAATACCCTCTAAATAAGTTTTAAGACTAACTTTATATTACTTGGGGATCACTAATTCTCCCTGCCAATCGAAGTCAGGATCTCCCAAGACTAAGAAAAAGGGATTAAGCAAAGATTCTTTTTGATTGTAAGTCATATCAGAAAAGTCCAATTGAACGATTTTTCCACCCGCTTGTTCCACAATAGCTTGGGCCGCTGCCGTATCCCATTCCGAGGTTAGCGCTAAACGAGGGTATAGGTCGGCAGAACCTTCCGCCACCATGCACATTTTTAAAGAACTTCCGCGACTGGTTAAATCATAACTGGCAAAATTCTGGCAAAGGGTTTCAACTTTGTCGAGGCCATGACGCCTACTGGCAACCACCGTAAAATGGTTGTGGCCGTCTTTTTGTTGCAGTGATCTTACTTGTATTTTGTTTGCTGGATTATTCTGCTCTTGTTTAAAAGCACCAATTCCTTCGGCAGCATAATAAATGACGTCGGTGACTGGCACATAGATTACGCCGAGCTTGGTCTTACCATTTTCCTGGAGCGCTATGTTGACAGTAAATTCGCCATTTCTGGCGATAAATTCTTTGGTACCATCCAAAGGATCTATCACGAAACATTCGCTCCATTGCTTGCGATCTTCGAATTTTATTCCGGTACTTTCTTCGGACAGGCAAGGAATATCAGGATATTTTTCTTCTAGAAAATTTACAATAATATTGTGCGCCGCTAAATCGGCTTTGGTTAAAGGCGAATCATCACCTTTTATTTGAACTTCGAAATCATCGGTATTGTAAATTTCCAGTATTTTTCTGCCTGCTTGCCTGGCTATTTTGATGACATCGTTTAGTAGTTGTTGCACGGGTATTCCTTTTAATTAAAACCTCTCCCTTTGCAAAGGGGGATTCCCTCAAGGGACCTACTTTTCCTTAGAAGGACCTACTTTTGGTGGAGAGGGGGATTTGGAACAAAATATACGAATGTCTATCTTTTATCCAAAATTTGTTTTGCTAAAAATAAAGCCGCTATCGAGCGAGCTTCGGTGAAATCAGGTTGTTCAATTATTGATTCAATATCATCAATGGGCCATTTTACGACTTCAAGCGGTTCCGGTTCATCTCCCTCCAATGATTCTGGATATAAGTCTTCCGCCAATACCAGATTCATTTTGTGGGTCAGATACCCTGGCGCCAAACTCATTTGTTTCATAGACGTAAATGTTCTCGCACCAAATCCGATTTCTTCCTTAAGTTCGCGATTTGCGGCTTGCTCAACGGTTTCACCGGTTTCCATCAATCCTTTTGGAAAGGCCAGTTGGTAATTATCCGTTCCGGCTGAATATTCTCTAATTAACAGAAAAGTTTTGTTATTTAAGATGGGAACAATCATTACTGCGCCGTTAGGACCTGCGACTAGTCGTTCATAGGTTCTCATTTCACCATTAGAAAACTCCAGATCCAGTTCTTCAACTTTAAACAAGCGTGTTCTGGCGATTTGTTGGCTTCGAGTAATTTGAGGTTTACGCATGGTTTTTTGTTTAGAATCAATATCAGGACTTACTTAGAATAACTGACTAAAATCTTTAATACTAGTATAAGGTGAGCAATCAATTTCCTCTTTTTGCAGATCCGGCTTGGCAATACCAAGCAAATAACGAATACCGAAGAGGCTTGCGGCTCGTAAAATCGACAAACTATCATCTATAAACAGGCTGCGCTCGGCGTCAATATCATATTTTTCAGTTAGAATTTCCCAGTAAGCATTCTCTTCCTTGGGATATCCCAAGTCATGTGAACTGGATAAATCGCTAAAATAGGCTCTAAAATCAGTCCTCATTAGTTTTAGTTCGAGTGTTTTCGGATGAGCATTGGTCGCCAAAATGATACGTTTATTCTGCCTTTTTAGGAAATTGAGAAACTCAATGACATTAGGTCTAAATGAAATTTTATGATCAACATCCTTTTTTAGCGCTTCGATATCAAGAGATAATTTTTCGCTCCAGTAATCCAGGCAATACCACTCCAGCTGACCTTTAACCTGGTCGGAAAACCCGGTTAATTTTTGCTTGCTTTCTGTCAAAGATAATTGATGCTTTTCAGCATAGCAAACTGGAATGTGCTCCGCCCAAAAATAATTATCGAAATGAAGATCCAACAAAGTGCCATCCATATCGAGTAATACGGTATCGATGGATCCCCAAGGCAATAAGATGTTTGGACGCTCGATAGACATGTTCCGTTACCTAAAGAACTTTCTTTTTGAACTTGATCGGTAGGCGACCATTCTTTGCACTACCATTGGCAAATAATGAAAAAGCCGCATAAATCGTTTTGTCAATTGATTGTGAAATACTGCCTTTAAATTCAAGCATGCCATTTTGGGTCAAAGTAATATTTCCGTCGATGTCGATTTTGTTCTTTTTGTTTTTACTGAGCATTCCGGTAATTATATTTTTGTCAGCATCGGTACTCCAGAGAATATCAAAACTACCTAACGACCATTTTTGCCCGTTTAGATCAACACTGGCGTTATCCCAACTGGTCACCCCTGAAAGCATGACCGGCCTTTGGTCGACCAACTGAGCATAAAAATCTTTGGTTGAAACCTGACCTCCCAATTCAATACCTGGAAAGGGTATGTATTTTTCGAAATTAATTGCCGACGTTTCAATATTCAGGTCGCTAATCTCAATATTTTTTGGGTCTTTAACTTCGAACGAAAAATCGCCTTTAATATCACCTCGATGTATTTCTCCTGAAAGACCAAGGTTGCCGGTAATTAACGACATAATACTTAAATCATAATCGATATCTTGTAATTGCCAGTCCATTATTTCGATGCTATCGATCTGTCCCGACCAAATACTTCCTTGCATGCCGCTAATGACCAATTGGCTATTTTTTGGAATAAGGTTTTCTGCCAACTTAACTGGCGCAAATACCACTAAAAGCAACACAAATAGACTGACTAAAATGGCGATTTTCTTTTTCATAATTATCTCGGCTAAATTCTTGGCTAACTAATCAATCAATCAATCAAACGATATTAAATAGCTGTTCCTAATTAGTATCCAGTTTATAAAACATAAAAACAGTCCTCTCCCCAACCCTCTCCCAAAGGGAGAGGGGGATTAAGTCCCCGGAAGGGGAGGGTTCCCTCAAGGGACCTACTTTTCCCTAAAAGGACCTACTCTTGGTGGTAGGGAGAGGAGAGCCTTGATATACTGAAAAGCGATAAACTATTTTAACAGCTTCACATTAATGCTAGTGATTCCATCTTGATCGCGGCTGCGCACATTGACACTGGTTATGGTGACTCCGTATTTTGACTGAACCTCGGCTGTCCAACTTAAAAATGAATCAAAGGACACATTATCAAACCATATCTGCATTTCATTGGGGCTTTTGCTGTCCCTTCTTGAAACCGGTAGATTGTACTTTCTGGTGGAATTATTAACCACTGTAGAAAGCGGTAAAGAGCTCTTACTGACTCCGCCACCTTTATTAGCCAAAATGAGAGGTATTTGTTTTTTCATCCAGTCAATTGTTTTTTGTTTTGCCGCCACTTCGGTCTTTAAGCTGCTGGCCGAACTGTTGATAGGCTCAATCAAAACAAAATAGATCATAAAGATCGAAATAGCGATAGCTGCAACGATGGTTATTTTTTGATCTTTTTCATCAAGCGATGTAAACCAGTCTTTAATTTGTTCCATATCTTATCCTAATATTCTACTTCTTATTTTCTGATTACTAGACGACCGGAATAGCCATCGCCGCGTTTAGTTTCAGAAGATTTTTCAACTTGGTGGCCACTGGCTTTTAGCGCGTCGGTATATTTATCCAATACCACTAAATCAGTGGCGATCACATCAATTCTTAGTTCGCTGCGGGTACTATCATAGTTAATATTGGTGGGATATATTTTGTTCAAATCTGTCAATAATTCGCTGCTTGAGGTTAACAGACTTAAAAAATCGCCTCCGCCCGATGAGGCACCAAGGCTTTTAATATAGGTTCGCATGCTTTTTTCCGGATTTCGGATTTTTTTTGTACCGGGAAAAGCTTGTTTATACAAGGTGATTTTCTGCGCGTCGAGCTGTTGTTTTTTTTCTGACAAAGTATAAATATTGGCTCCCTGGTAAATCAGGTTGACCATTAGCACAAAACCAGCGACCGATGCGACTTTCAAAAGAAAATCAGTGAGATGTGAGTTTTCCTTTTGTGGCTCATAGTCCGCCTGAAGGAGATTAATGCCTTTTTGATCTTGCTCCAACATAAACTCAAAAATATCAGTCACTTGATGAAGCTCTGGCGCAAAACGTCCCACCGGTAGTTGATGGATAAATTGATCAGTAGCTTGCTCAGAATATAGCTCTAAAGGGATAGCGACAGGAAGTTCATCGTCCGTATCATCGCCACTGATTTGTTTTTGAATTAACCAGGAAAAATCATCGGGATGGCAATGCCAGCGCATATTCTTATCATCCACAATCAAACATTGTGAATGATTCACTATCAATTTTATTCCCTCGTTCGGTTTTGAAAGTAAATCTAAATCGACCAAAATTTCTGACAATCGAATTTCAGCTGAATTGAATATCTCAATTAAAGATTCGAGATAAGTACGCTCAATCGCCCGAACCGATAATAAGTTATCCTTATTACGTTCAGCAAACGCGAAGAAAAGATCATCAACAGACATTGCCATTTCATCTTCAAGCATATAGGGCACAGCTTTTCGCAATAAACGCTGCGCTTTGTTGGGTACTTCAACTTGCGCGGTAGCAATATCGATTGACGAAAGCACCAGAGTCACGTTAGCTGACTGAGCCATATCCGCCATACAGGCTAAGTCAGCTTTTAAAATCTCTTTGCTTTCCAATTGATAATGATCCAACGGATGAGCGGGGGTCTGCGATAAGTCCTTTTTCTGACTTGCAGACAGCCGCCAGGTAAACGAAGGCTCACCTTTTTCACCCCAAAATAATATTAATTCTGCCATTATTCTTTTCCAAAATAGCGGGATACAACTTTAAATTGGTTGTCATCCTCTCTTACAAATAAGGTCTTCATATAAACTTTAGTACGATTAATTTCTGCCTTAGCATTCATTTGAAAATAACGACTAGTGATATCCAACCTTTCTTTAAGGTTTTTTCTTACCGTAGCACCAGAACCTACTTTATCCCAAAATTCTTGCATGTCATAACCGTCTTCCGGTCGTTCAGAAATAATTTCGTTTATGATGTTTTGTGAAATTTTCCCACCCAGAGCGGCATAAAGCAATTCAGCTCGTTCAGCCGTGATCGTATTGACATTTAATTTATTATCCTGACCGTCAGGCAGTACGCAAATATAGTCAAATATTTTTGTATAACTGCTATGATCAAAAGATTTAATGGTTCTCAGTTCACTCACATGCGCTATCGGCCCATTGGGCGGCAAATAGGGGACTTCCAATCCTTGATAATATATATCTTCCACGCCATCCGGCCCACTAGGGGTCGTATCTTCATCAATCCAGTCTTTTACTGCAGAAGCCAGCGCAGATGGCTGTATTTCAGTATCATCTAAAAGCTTTTCTAGTAATGTCGTAAAAATTTCTTCGCTGGCAGTGACTGGGGCAACCCCCGTCGCTGTAGGCGTTAATCCAAGCGGATTCCCAGTCGCAGGCTGTGCATTAGTCCCCCCACTATTTCCATTGGGACTATCAATAATTCCCAAAGAATTCAAATTAAAACAACTCTGCATATCAATGATCGAGGCACTCATCGCGCCACCATCTATGGGGAAAACAATATCATCTTGCGCCCATGATTGACCTAAATGCACGGTTTCTTCTTTTTCTGACTCAAACGCTTTCTTGAGATAAATCTTTGCCAGTTCTTCCATGCCCATTAAATAGGAATAAGCCTGATCTCGATTCATCAAATTTCTGTTTAGGTGGGCCTGATAGCTAACCGTTTTATTGACTTCAACCACAAGAATAGCGACAAAAGCCACGACCAGCAATACCGTGACAAGCACCGTTCCTTGTTGCTTTTTTATGAATCTATTTTTGGTAGATTTAAGGCGTAGCATCTGGATTACTTCTTCTATCAGAAACAACGAAAAGTCGTTCAACTAACCCAAGGTCTTTAAGTTGAAGTGATATCTTTATCGCAACCGGTAAATTGTTCCCATTACTGCCCTCTGAGTTCGAAAGGCTGGTATCGGCAGGCCAAAAATCATTCCACTCCTCGCCGTCAAAAAAATTGACCTCGAGGGTTTCCACATCATCCAATAAAGTCCGATTAAGCCCTTGCTCTAAATTCATTCCATCAGGATAAGCGTAGCTAATGCGCTTAAGTTTTTCTTCCTCAACCAAATAAGACAATTTTTCTAAATTCGAACGAGCCAGCCCTGCGGGGTTTCTTCGACCTAATCGAGTGAAGCTAAGATGAGTGGTACCGTTTAAATCATCGCTAAAGAGATTGTCCTTTTTATCACCGAATTCGTCTCGAAATTTACGCGGTGCTAACTGCTGAATATCATTAGAGATAAACAGCCATGCTCGTTCGATCTGATTATATCGATTGCCTTGCTTTTGCATGTTTTTGTGTGCGATGGTGGCGTCATCCAATAAGCTCATTGCGCCGACACCAATTAACGCAGAGATTGCCATGGCGATAATGATTTCCAACAAAGTAAAAGCTTGTTGGTTATTATAATTTAATGACTTTCTCATTTCTTGATCGCCCGGTTAGCGATAAACCCGATAAAACTGGTCACCTTTAATTTGTCTGTTTCTTCTATTCTAACTTCGACCTCAACCTGGCGAAGGTCTTTCTCTGTGGTTTTACTAACCGTTTGTATCCAATACCAGGTTTTATTAGCCATTTCGGCGGTGCCGCGGGTCACCCCAACATTAGGCCAATTTTTTTCCAGGCGTGTTTCAGTCATTTGATTCATCGCGACCCAATGCGCAACCGTACGCTGGCTCGAGGTCACTTGCGCGACCTGATATTTAGTAATGTTGGACATCAAACCAATCGCAGCATAACTAAAAATCACCATAGCAATTAACACTTCTAACAAAGTGAACGCTTTAATTTTTGGCTGTTTAAAGTGATGTTTCAATGGTTTTCTCTGTCAAAATTCTTCATCATAATCCCGGTCGATATCTTGAAATAAGTTACCCTCTAACGGACCTTCATATTCCAGGTTTCCAGTTAGAAAACCTCTGACTCGATAAAACGTTCTTTCATCTCTATTTCTTTGCTGCTCTTCAGCAATGGCTATCGCGATAGAAAACTGATTTTGTTCGCCGCTGGACAAAAAATAAATCTGCGGTGGTTTAACTCTTTTGTTGTCATCTTCATCTTCAAAAATATCAATATCTTGCTCGAAAATTTCGACTTCACCCTCCGAAGTGGAAAACACATTTTCACCATCAATTGAAAGACTAATGTCTAATCCTTCGGGAAATTCATGCTCAGATAATCCGGGTATATCTTCAATCGCTTCCCATCTTATTGTTTTCACCTTGTCTTTTGATTTAGCTGAATTATCTTTGTCATCTGTATTGTTATCATTACTAGTCGCTGTAGGGTCAGATTTATTTGACCTCTTAGAACCAGATGAGTTATTTTCCTCATCTTCCCTCAATACCAAAAATTGATAACCATCTTCATCAATGTTAAGACCGTATTCCTGATTTAAAATAATCGATTGATCGCGAACCAATTCGATCGCAGCGACCAATCTCAATACTTCCTGTTTAGCCAGCTTATCCGATGTTTGGCCTATATTTGGAAAAGCAACCGCCACCATGATTGCCATAATCGCCATGGCGATCAGGATTTCTAATAAACTAAAAGCTTGCTGTTTTTTGAAACGTTGCATCATTAGATTAGATCTTAACAAAATACTCAAAACGGTCCCTTCTTCCTTGAGGGAAAAAGCCTAGGATGAGGATGAAAAATGGAAACTATTGCTGCTCGCCAGTCTTAAAGGCCCTCAATACTTCATCCGCATTCCAGTTACCAATATCAACCGCCATTCCTTCGCCACCTTCTTCACCATCCATTCCTAACGAATAAACATCGTATTCGCCAAATTCACCGGGATAGGCGTATTGATAGTCGTTACCCCAGGGATCCAAACCTAATTTGATATAACCCCGGTGTGAATAATTTTTAGGCTCGGGCCGACTGGATGGCTTTTGCGCTAACGCCTCAAGACCTTGCTCGGTAGTTGGATACATAAAATTATCGGCGCTGTATTGAATTAATGCAGACTCAATGGCTTTAATGTCTGTTTTAATTTTAATTAAGTTGGCCTCTTGTGTTTTGCCAGCAAATTTAATGACCATCACTCCGCCAAGGATCGCCATAATTGCCATAGCGACTAAAATTTCCAAAAGTGAAAAACCGGATTGTCGTTTCATTTTAAACCTCTTCATTTCAAATAATTAAAAGCATACAAGACTTGTTCTGTTTTTTGTTTTCTTAAGTCAGCGTATTGCTCAATTCAAATACCGGCAACATGATCGCCAGTACAATTGCAAATACAAAACCACCCATGATCAAAATCATGATTGGTCCAATCAAATCCATCATCACGCTGACCAGATTATTAAATTGCGTTTCTTGATTATCTGCCGCACGTTCAAGCATTTGCTCGAGCTCTCCAGAACTTTCGCCACTGGCGATCATGTGCAACATCATCGGTGGAAAATAGCCACATTGTTGCAATGAGACTTTTAACCCTGCGCCTTCACTGACAAGCACCGCCGCTTCTTTTACCGCTCTTTTTAACTCAACGTTAGACATTACATCAGCGGCAATTCCTAATCCTTCTAACAAAGGCACACTACTGGCGTTTAAAATAGCAAGGGTTCTGGCGAATCGTGCGGCATTGAGTCCACGTATCACCTTGCCGATAATCCAGGCGTTGAGTTTCCAGCGGTCCCAAACCAATCGAATATTGGGTTTTGTGAGCAGTTTTTTGAACCCAATAATCAGTAGAATAATGATTCCAGCGGTCAGAAACCCCCACGATTGTACGTACTCACTCATTGTCAGAAGTGCCTGGGTCAACCAAGGCAACTCTTGTCCTGATTTCACAAAACTTTCGGTTATTTGTGGTACCACATACCCCAAAAGAAATGAGACGATGGCAATACTCACGATCGATAAAATAACAGGGTAAACTAAAGCGCCGGTAATTTTTTGAGAAATCGCCTGTCGTGATTCGGTATAATCGGCTAAACGCTCAAGCACCAGTTCTAAATGACCTGATTTTTCACCGGCAGCGACCATTGAACGATAGAGTTCCGAAAACACTTTAGGGTATTCGCTAAGTGCATCAGCCATTGTATGACCTTCAACCACTCGCGCTCGAATACCTAACAACATGGTTTGCTGTTTTTTCTTTTCACACTGCTCAGCAACCGCTTTAATCGATTCTTCTACCGGAATAGCGGCCTTGACTAAGGTCGCGATTTGCCTGGTAATTAAAGCTAAATCGGCAGCGCTTATTTTAGTTCTGTAACTGGCTGCCTGCTGACCAGATTTTCCAGTCTTACTGGCTTTGTTAATGCCTTCGACTTCAATCGGGATTAATTTTTTGTCGCGCAATAAAGAACGAATCTGACGAGGCGTATCGCCTTCCATCACACCTTTTATTTGTTTGCCAGCACCGTCAAGGGCAATATATTCAAAGGCCGCCATTAGTCTTCTCTAGTCACTCTAAGTATTTCTTCTACGGTGGTGATCCCTTCAAGCACTCGGCGTTTTCCATCCTCACGAATACTGAAACCTTTTTGTCGGGCATGTTTTTCTATTTCTAGTTCACCGACACCATTGTGGATCATACTGCGAGTCTCTTCATCAATCACTACCAGTTCAAAAATACCCTGTCGTCCTCGATAGCCTGAATGATTACATTCGGCGCAACCAACGCCATGAGAAATCTGTGGAGGATTTTCACTATCAAACCCCATAATTTCGCATTCTTTATTATTGGCAGGCTGGCTTTCTTTACAATGTGGACACAATGTTCTGACCAATCGTTGCGCCAATACCCCCAGCAAGCTGGAAGACAATAAGAAAGGTTCGATCCCCATATCGTGTAATCGTGTCACCGCACCAGAGGCTGTATTGGTATGCAGCGTCGACAAAACCAGATGTCCGGTTAAACTGGCTTGCACCGCAATTTCAGCGGTTTCCAGATCTCGAATTTCGCCGACCATCACCACATCAGGATCTTGACGTAATATCGCTCTGAGTCCCCTGGCAAAGGTCATATCCACCTTAGTATTCACTTGAGTTTGTCCAATGCCATTTAACAAATATTCGACAGGATCTTCAACCGTTAGAATATTTCTGGTGGCGTTGTTAAGTAAGGTTAGCCCGGCGTACAAGGTGGTTGTTTTACCGGAGCCGGTTGGCCCAGTAACTAAGATAATGCCATGGGGTTTATGCAGTAGCTTGTCCATTTCTTTCATTAAATGTTCAGGCATCCCTAAATGAGAAAAATCTAAGCGACCGGCTTGTTTGTCCAATAGTCTCATTACGACTCGTTCACCGTGACTGGACGGAATGGTGGATACCCGAACATCCACCCCACGATTGGCGATTTTTAATGCTATACGGCCATCTTGTGGAATGCGTTTTTCGGCAATATCCAGCTTGGCCATGACTTTTATTCGGGAAACTAATAATGGCGCTAACTTTTTACCGGGACTTAATACCTCTCTTAACATTCCATCGACACGAAAACGAATTTTCAAATCATTTTCAAAGGTTTCTACATGAATGTCAGAAGCGTTTTCCTTGATGGCTTCGGTCAATAGCGCATTGATCAGTTTTATAATGGGGGCATCGTCATCGGCTTCTAATAAATCTTCAGTTTCCGGCAACTCTTCCGCTAATTTAAACAAATCCAAATCATCGCCGATATCTTCCATCGCTGCCATCGCTTCGCCAGCGTTATCCTGATAAACCTTGCCTAAAGTTAATTCGAAATCTTCGTCGCTGACTTCTTCAAATTTGACTCTTTGACTAACAAAACGGCGAACTTCAGATAATGCCTGAATACTGGTATTGTTTCTAACCACCGCATGAATCGTCTTATCGTTTTCTTCCCTGATCTTGAAAACAATTCCTTGCCTTTTAGCAAAAGAAAATGGCAAACGGACTTCCACAGCCCTCTCTTCCGTTACATCCGGTTCAGCGGACAATATTTGCGGGGCTTGTTCATTTTCGCTGTTTCTAACGAAATCACTAACAGCCATACTAGTTACTCTCTTTAACCTGTGGTGATAAATCTGCTGCTTCATTTTGCTCGAGCGTTTCATCATAGGAAGGCGGCAATGACAGAGACGCGTCCCAATCAGGTAAGACTTCGGGGTCGGTGTCTGGCATCAAAGCAATGCCTCGCATTTTTCTATCCAGTTGCAGCGCGCGCATATAATTATACTTTTGCGAACTAACCGAATTTATTTCGGAAGGGTCGGTAATAATGGTTGGGCGAATAAAAACCATTAAGTTGGTTTTACGTTTTGAGGTGGTGGTAGAGGAAAATAATCGGCCGAGCCAGGGGATATCGCCAAGTATGGGAATTTTTTGTACACTTTCTTGAACATCGTTATCAATCAGACCACCGAGTACAATGGTTTGACCGCTATTGACCAATACCGTGGTAGTGATCTGACGTTTATTAGTAATAATATCGACCGCCGTATTACCGGCAATTCCAGAAACTTCCTGTTCTATTTTAAGTACCACTGCATTACCTTCATTAATTTGCGGCGTGATTTTTAACTTTATGCCAACATCCAGTCGTTCGACTGATTGAAACGGATTGGCATTACCGGTACCCAGTTGAGAACCAGTAATTACCGGAATTTCCTGACCGATACTAATGGTCGCCTCTTCGTTATCAAGAGTGGTTAAGCTGGGTGTCGATAACACATTGGATTCGGTATCCGTCGCTAAAAAGTTAATTAATCCTGCCCAGGAAGTACCGTTACCAATTCCTAACAATGCACCGGTTGCACCGCTAATGGCTTGCGCGATTCCTGCGCCATTATCACCCCCGTCGTCAACTGGTGTGGTAGTTGTAACTGTACCATCTGCAGCGGTAGTGGTTACCGTAGAACCTGTGGTTGTTCCTTCACTTGACAATACCCCCCCTGCTACATTGATGATACTCGTCGACGTATTAGAAAAATTAACGATACCCGCAGCCGTAAGCCATTGAACGCCCAACTCTTTATTTAACGCCTCAGAAACTTCAACAATAATCGCTTCCACATGAACCTGTTTACGGCGAATATCCAGTTGGTTAATCACTGAATCAAACGCTTTCATAATATCTAACGGTGCCGTAATCACCAGAGAGTTAGTTTCTGCGTGGGCTTTAATTGAATACAATTTACCAGAGCCTCTTCGAGAGCTTTTGGCTGTTTTTTTACTGTCTTCAGTTTCTAATGAATCGGCAACGCCCTCAAGCAAGGTGGCTAAGTCTTCCGCTTTGGCGTAACGTAAATGACGTACTTTAGTATTGCCGGAATTTTTTGCCGGTGAATCGAGTTGAGCAATAAGGGCTCGAAGCCGCAGAGAACTCTTTTTGTCCGCGCTTAATAAAATACTATTTGTTCTTTCATCGGCGACAAATCTGGGTTTGTTAGCCTCCAATTTTTTTGAGCCAGTACTTTGTTTTTCTATACTTTCCAAAATTCGAACAATTTCAGTAGCTGAGGCATGCTCCACTTCAATGATTTCGATTTCTTGATTGCTTTCCTTATCAATCTTTCGAATGATTTTGACAATTCGATCCAGGTTGGCCGCGGCATCATGTATAACGATTACGTTAGTCGGTTTGTACGCCGCCATATGACCCTGTTGTGGAATTAATGTTCTGAGTAATGGCACCAGCTGCGAGACATCAACGTTATCAACCTTAATGACTCGGGTAACTAGTTGGTCGCCGTCATATTTCTTCCCTTCGTCATAAACTTCGGCAGAATCCTGTTTGGCGGTTTGTAATTGTTCAATTTTATAAATCCCGTTGGTTTCTACCGCCGAAAACTGGTGAACTTTTAAAACGCTTAGAAAAAGCGAAAAGATTTCGTCTTCATCCATTTCATGTTGTGAGATAACCGTAATTTTTTTATTCCTGACTCTTGGATCAACAATAAAGGTTTTTCCGGTGAGTCGACTGACCATTTCTATAAAGACACCGATATCGGTTTCTTTTTGATTAATGGTCGCTTTATCCGCTTGCACACTGCTGGTAATTATCACCAGAGATAATATCGCCATGGTTATTTTTTTTAGGGTTATCTTTAACACAGAACCTTTTCCTTTCTTCTTCATAATGGGGTCATTATTGTCATTGTCACCGCCAACGAATCTTTTTTTCGAGTAGTTAAATAACATGACTAAATTCCTACTTTATTGTTCAAATTTAATAATAAACTGATGGTTTCATTGCCACGATTTATCTCGACTTCTAATTCTTGCATATTTTGGATATCTGACATTAGCTGCATCGCATTTTGCGGATTAGACAATGAAATACCATTAATCGAGGTAATCACATCTCTTGCCCGCAAGCCTAGTTGAGTAAATAAACGTTTATCTTTACCAGGAGAAATGGTAATGCCAATCATTTCACCGTTAACCATTTTCGGCTGATAATTAACCAGCCCTACCAAACTCAAAGGGTCATCCAGCAATTGTTTTCGATATTTGTTTAATGATCGGCTAATTTGTAGGTTTTTTCGCTTGTCCTCGACTCTATTAGCGCTTTTTCTGGCGCCGCTAAGTTTTTTAGTTTGACCTTTGGCTTTAGTCATTTGCGGCAAGTCATCTTTTAGGCGCAGCACTTCTTTTTGGCCATTGGTCTCTATAATGACCCGATCGAGATAAACCTGGCGTAAAAAGACTCGACCAGAGACTTTCAATTTGTCGTCGATAAAATAAACCGCTTGCTTGCCTTGACCGTCTTCAATAATAGAGTTGGAATGGGATTTATTTTGAGATGCATAGGTTCCTTTAAGCTTAAGGTTTAAACGCGTTTCCACTTCGACGACATCTTCCTCGACCGCAACAGGTGCTGTCTCGGTACTTCCAAATAAATGGCGATTGACCAGCGCCGAAACATCGGCGGATTTTCTGGATTGGGATTGAGCCGATCTGACGTTCACTGAAATTGTTTGCTTAGAGACATCTGGGCTGGTGATATGCAAGGTCACCAACCAAAATAATTTGGCTAAAATCATGGTGATCAGTATCCAACCAGTCCACTGGATCACCGGTAACCAGTTTGAATAGTTTTTACTCCACGTGAGAATATTATCTGTCGATAGTTTCATTAATGACCAAATCTTTGAAAATTCAAAATACTTAAATTATTTTTGTATTAATTGCCTTTGCAACCCATCCGGACTAGTTTAACTGAATTTGGCGTTATTATTAACCAATGTTTATCGGTAAAATGCACGCAAAAGCTTTCAGTCAGGCATTTAGTACAAATTTTAGCCAAAAGGGTCGCTTTTCAGGTTTGCAGAATTTACAAACGCATCATATTCACAAAAGGGTTAAGCAGGCGGCAAATTTCCGAAGATTTTAGGCCCTGAACAAACAATTATGTTAACGTAATTACTATGACCAAACATCGAAATTCTAGTTCACAATCCCCCGAAAGAACTCATGTAAGCATTCGTTTGGATAAATGGCTGTGGGCCTGCCGATTTTATAAAACCCGTGCCATTGCAAAAGCCGCGATTGACGGGGGCAAAGTGCAATATGAAGGTAATAAACCCAAACCCGGAAGAGCTGTCCAATTGGGGGATTTGGTCAAACTCCGACAAGGCTTTGATGAAAAATTAGTCACTGTGTTAGATCTTTCCGACCGCCGTCAATCGGCGACCATTGCGCAAACGCTCTACCAGGAAACCGCTGAAAGTATCCTAAAACGCCAGGAAATAGCGAATCTTCGCAAATTAGCCGCCCCATCCACCCAAGGTAAACCTGATAAGAAACAGCGGAGACAAATCCACCGGTTTAAGAGACAGAAGGATGACAGCGAAGAGCAGGCAGCGAGGGACCAGTAAAAACATCCTGTTCCAACATCTATCTAGTTGTTTTTAAATGAAATAGTTATCACCAAGCGGCGTTATCGACCTTTTCCTCACAGCTCGCAGTTGGTTGCCTGAAACGGTTTTTCAATTGTTTATTTTTTATGCAAAAAGCAGCTATTCCTTATCTGGTATCTAGTGTATAATGCGCGCCTTTCGCGATTGCGACCAGAATTCCCAACAGATATTTAACTAAAAATAGAGTACGAAAATGACTGATTTAAGCAAATACAGAAATATAGGCATATTTGCTCACGTAGACGCTGGTAAAACAACAACTACAGAGCGAATTTTGAAGTTGACCGGTAAGATCCATAAAACTGGTGAAGTTCATGACGGTGAGTCAACCACCGACTTTATGGAGCAGGAAGCCGAGCGTGGTATTACTATCCAGTCAGCGGCTACGACTTGTTTCTGGAAAGATCATCGAATGAACATCATCGACACTCCTGGACACGTTGACTTTACTGTTGAAGTTTATCGTTCTTTAAAAGTATTAGATGGCGGCATTGGTGTTTTCTGTGCCAGTGGTGGAGTTGAACCTCAGTCAGAAACCAACTGGCGTTATGCGAATGATTCTGAAGTTGCTCGTATTATCTTTGTTAATAAGATGGACCGCATAGGCGCTGACTTCTTCCGAGTAGTTAAGCAAGTTGAAGACGTATTAGGTGCCAAGCCATTAGTAATGACACTTCCGATTGGCGTTGAAGACGAATTTGTTGGTGTGGTAGATATATTGACTGAAAAAGCCTACATCTGGGATGAATCTGGCGCGCCTGAGAAGTTTGAAATCACCGATGTTCCAGCCGATATGGTTGAAAAAGTTGCTGAATATCGTGAAATTTTAATCGAAACAGCGGTTGAGCAAGACGATGACCTAATGGAAGCTTACCTGGAAGGTGAAATGCCTTCAATCGAAGATATTAAGCGATGTGTTCGAGAAGGCACTAGAAAGTTAGAATTCTTCCCGACTTATTGTGGTAGTGCGTTTAAAGATAAAGGTGTTCAAAATATTCTTGATGCGGTGGTTGATTATCTTCCATCTCCAACTGAAGTTGATCCACAACCCTTGACAGACGAAGAAGGCAATCCTAACGGTGAATTCGCAATCGTTTCTCCGGATGAGCCAGTAAGAGCACTTGCATTCAAAATTATGGACGACCGTTTTGGCGCTCTAACTTTTATCCGTGTTTACTCAGGCGTAATCAACAAAGGCGATACACTGATTAATTCTTTCACAGGTAAGTCAGAGCGTATCGGTCGAATGGTTGAAATGCACGCTGATGAGCGTACAGAATTAAGCCGCGCACAAGCGGGTGACATTATTGCTGTGGTAGGTATGAAAAACGTACAAACTGGTCACACTTTATGTGATCCAAAGAATATTTGTACCTTAGAACCAATGGTTTTCCCTGAGCCTGTTATTTCGATTGCAGTAAGCCCTATAGATAAAGGTGGTTCTGAGAAGATGGGGATTGCGATTGGTAAAATGGTGGCAGAAGATCCCACTTTCATTGTTGAAACCGATCAGGAAACTGGCGAAACCATTCTTAAGGGAATGGGTGAACTTCACTTAGATATTAAAGTTGATATCTTAAAGCGTACTTACGGTGTTGGGCTAGAAGTTGGAGAACCACAAGTAGCTTATCGTGAAACAATCACTAAAGAAATTGACGATAGCTATACCCATAAGAAACAATCGGGTGGTTCTGGTCAGTTTGGTAAAATCGATTACCGTATTAAGCCTGGCGAACCAGGTTCTGGCTACGTTTTCACGTCGAAAGTTGTTGGTGGTAACGTTCCTAAAGAATTCTGGCCTGCAATCGAAAAAGGCTTTAAATTCATGATGCAAGAAGGTGTATTGGCTGGCTTCCCAGTACTGGACGTTGAAATTGAATTATATGACGGTTCATTCCATGCGGTGGATTCCTCTGCTGTAGCTTTTGAAATCGCTGCTAAAGGCGCTTTCCGTCAGTCAATTCCAAAAGCCGGTCCTCAATTAATTGAACCCATCATGAAGGTTGACGTTTTTACTCCTGATGATCACGTTGGTGATGTTATCGGTGATTTAAACCGTCGTCGCGGCATGATCAAAGATCAGGAAGCTGGAGTGACTGGTGTTCGAATTAAAGCAGACGTTCCGCTATCCGAAATGTTTGGTTATATCGGAAGCCTACGAACGATGACGTCAGGTCGTGGTCAATTCTCAATGGAATTCTCACACTACCTACCTTGCCCTAACAGCGTTGCTGAAAGGGTCATTGAAGAAGTTAAAGTACGTAACGCTAAGAAGAAATAATTAGCCTTCAAAAGCTTTAAAAAGCCCCCGTTTGTGAAAATAAACGGGGGCTTTTTGGTTTTAATGACGAGGCAACTGTTAGCGGACAACCCAAAATAATGCTCTTCATCTGCCAACGCAAAATAATATTGTAATTATTTGCCTGGCTAGTACAAGCTGCTTAACCGCCTGACCTTACATATTGTTGAGATGTGTTTCCTACGTGAATATTACCATTTATTTTATTTTTTCTTATGTTAATCTGTAATCTGCTCCGCCACCTAGCTCCATCGTTTTTAGGTTGCAACATTAAGTTTTTTTGAAAGTTGTTTTAAAGGATTATAAAACCGAAATAAGACTGCATTCCTTTTTATCTAGCAAAATATTCCAGACTTTGTAGTACACGCCTCGACCTTTGCTGTTGCGTGATTTATTTGACTTGTTGTGGAGAAAATCACCTCAAACTTGTTAAATAAATAAAATAGGGTTTCTGAAGTGGTTGACCTGCTTTCAGGCCTTAGCGAATTTCCGTGCCACTTCTATTTTCATAAATGGTAAAGGAGAAAAACATGCGTAAATCCAGTTTGGGGATTAAGCTTTTGGCATTCCTCGTCATGGCTTTTATGTCAATAACTACATCTGCTGCTATCGTGCAGCAAATGACTTTAGGGGGATTGGTAAACAATGCCGATAAAGTTTTTCGTGGTACGGTTATCAGCAAAGAACCAGGTACAGTGATAGCCGGCGGAAGTGAATTACCAACAGTCACTTACACTCTACGCGTAGAAGAAGCACTTAAAGGTGATTTTGGGGTTGGCAAAAAAGCAGAAATGATTACGTTAACGATGCTTGGCAGCTTAAAAGAAGATACTTCACAAACCAATGTGAAACGTTTTTTTGCACTC
>CAZOBX010000002.1:43824-61348 GCA_964578045.1 uncultured Kangiella sp.
ATATGAATCCTGATCTTAAAATTGGCAGTGATTATATTTTATTTACAACGGCTCCAGGTTCTCTTGGTTTAATGACAACCGTAGGGCTCGATCAAGGATTGTTTAGAATATTCAGTAATGCTAATGGTAGCGAGATGACGTCCAATGGTCTCGGTAACCAAGGTCTTTTTAACGGACCTGTAAGTTATAGCGATCTAAAATCTGCCATCACTTCAGAATTAAACTAAGGAGGACGACATGAATATCAATAAATTAATTAAACGAAGCATGCTAGCCACCTTAGCACTCGCATTTTCACAGGTTGCATTCGCTGGCGGACCTATTCAACAATGTGGCGTCGATCAACCTTTAGTTTGGGATAACGACGGTCAGAACATTCCTTTTAACCCCGATCAAGGACCCTTGGGACCGGTTAACAATATCGAAGCTGTTGCAGCTGTCACAGAAGCCTTCGCAGTATGGCAAGCGGTTTCAACTTCAACGGCCAGCTATGTTAACGCGGGCGCTCTTCCCGTCGACGTTGATATTACTAATTTCGGTCCGTATTTAAATCCCGTTGCACCTGATGGCCAATCAGCGATTGTGTTTGATGATACAGGAGAAATTTTTGACGCTTTATTTGGCGCGGGTTCTGGAATATTAGGATTTGCAGGCCCGGAATGGGTAGACAATGCTAATTGTATAATCGTCGAAGGGCTTTCATTCCTTAACGGCCCATCCTTCACAGATCCAGTCGCCGCCCTGGATGTAATGGTTCATGAATTCGGTCATTATTCCGGCATGGGTCACACCGTTGTAAACGGCCAAATGTTCATTGGTGTCGGCGATACTTCGGGTCCAACGCCAGATAATCCTTTTGGCTTTCCCGATCCTTTAGCCGAAACAATTGCAACTATGTACCCCTTTTATTTTGGCCCGACTGCTGGGACTCGAACCCTTCATCAAGATGATATTGCTTCAATATCGACACTGTATCCTGATGCCAGTTTCGACTTAACAGCGAGCATCAGCGGAACCATATATTTGCCCAACGGTACAACGCCAATTACCGGTGTAAATGTTATCGCACGAAATGAACTTGACCCATTTAATGACGCCAGTTCAGCAATTTCCGGAGATGTTAATCTTGATGGGTCTTATACCATTGAAGGCCTGACTCCCGGAGCATCTTATCGTGTTTACATTGATGAGATCCTGGGCGGCGGATTTTCTACAACCTTAGATGCTTCCTTTCCAAACGACGAAGAGTATTACAATGGTGCGAATGAGTCGAACAATGTCACCTCTTCCGATCCCGTTGCGGATTTTACATTAGTGATACCAGGTAGTTCCGGTATTGATATTATTGCCAACATGTCGGCTCCCGGTGAACCTCTTCCAGTCGGTGATGATGGCAGCATTGAACTGACCCTTCCTTTTGAATACGGTTTCTGCGGTGAAAACTATAACTCAGTATTCATAAACGCAAACGGTAACGTTTCCTTTGGTGCTGCGGATGGTGACTTCTCCGAGTCTGCAAACGAATTACTATCAGGTCCACCTAGAATTGCCGCCCTTTGGGATGATTTAGATCCAAGTTCAGGTGGTATGGTTAGCTATACCCAAACCCAGGATCAGTTTAACGTTAACTATGAAAATGTGCCTGAGTTTGCCAGTGCTAATTCCAATACCTTTACAATTTCGTTCCGACGATTTAACAATTCACTCAATATTTTTTACGGCAATGTTGACTCAATAGATGGATTGGCCGGTATCACTTGTGGAGGCGCTGTTAATTCTGGTTTTGAAACAGTCACCGATCTAAGTGTTTTGCAGTCGCAACAAACCCGTATGTCGCTCAATAAGACACCAGCGTTATATGAAGTATTTAGCACTGGAAACGATGTTGATTTATCGAATTCGGAACTCAGGTTTAATACGCGTATTCGTTATAACGACGACTGGTCAGAGAGTAATGATTCCATTGCGACCGCCACTCCGATTGCTTTGCCTTTTGATAGTACGGATCTTAAGAAGTATACGTCTATAGGTGCTGGCGGTGATGTTGATATATTTCAATTTGATACCACCGGTAAACTTTTCTTAAATATCAATATCGTCACGGGACAACTCGATTCAATTATTAGCCTTTTTGATTCCTCAGGTAATTTATTGTTTATGGATGACGATGGCGGTGCCGGTTTATTGTCGAGTTTGTCTGTATCCAATTTACCGCCCGATAGCTATTTTCTTTTGGTCGGATCTTTCGCTCCAATTACCTTGGACACTCGATATGTACTGCAAATAGAGGAATCGGATTCAATTCCACTCTCTTTGGGTGATGATGATTCAGAAGAAATAACATTAGGCTTTAGCTTTCCATTTAATGGTAATTCTTATGACAGCCTGTTCGTTAACTCAAACGGTAATCTAACCTTTGGTGTTGGCGATTCTGATTTTAGCGAATCTGTCGCTGAGCTGTTATCAGGTGCACCAAGAATTGCACCTTTATGGAATGACCTTTCACCTAATCAGGGTGGCAGCATTTCAGCTGACTTTGCTGTTGCCGGTCAAGTAACCATTAATTTTGACTCCGTTCCTCAGTTTTTAGCGGGCGACAATAATACCTTCTCTATCCTATTGAAAGCAGATGGCAGCTATAGCATTAATTATGGAACCATCGATTCAACCGGTGGATTAGTGGCAACCACGGAAGGTAACGGTGCCTCTGATCCAGGCGAAGTTGACATGAGTGCTGGCAGTTTAAGCGCCTCTGGCACATCTTACGAATTGTTCGATGCTGGTGACAATGACTTAGACAATACTAATTTAGATTTCAATCTTTAGTTAAAAAATTACAATGTATTAGTCATTTTTAATGGGCAGCGGAAATATCGCTGCTCATTTTTTCAATTAGCCAGCCCCCCCTTATCCCTCCAAAAGAACTAAGTTTTGTTCACATTGCACACTTCAATCACTGCTTGCAAAACCTTATCCGGTTTAGCTTCGCTTGAATACCCCAGTCCAATAACTCGCTCAAAAAGCATGCCTTTGATTGGCAATAACACTAAATGCTGAGTATTAAAAAAACTGGGATGATTGGGAACCATTGCTGCGCCAACACCTGCTGCGACTAATTCCACAGCATATTCAACGGTTCTGACTCTCGCCCGGGTATTCATTTTAATACCAAAGGGTGCCATCGCACTCATCAGTGTGCGGGTCACCAGACTGGGCCCCCTCAGAATAAAATTAAGTCCATCAAGATCTTCAAAGGTCAGTTCACTTTTATACGACAATGAGTGACCCGGTGGCAGCGCCATCATAAATTGATCTTTCCAAAAGGGTAAAAAGGTTTCATTCGGTTTAGTCATATTGGGCGATATAATTCTAGCTTCACATTGGCGTTTCTCAGAATCCACTAAGGTCAGCTCCAAACCATCCACCGAGTCGATGATTTCTTTAAGTAAGTGGCTCATACGCGAAGCACCCAATGCCGGTACAACACCCAATCGAAAAGGTTTTACGCTGGATTTTTTCTGGAAGACTTGTTTAATCGAGCGCGCTTGGCCGGTTAATTGTTGTGACAAGGGATATAACCGATGACCCGCATCGGTCGGCGAAACGCCACGTGTATGCCTGACAAAAAGTGATTCTTCTAAATAGCCTTCCAAATTCTGGATCGCGGCTGAGATTGACGGCTGTGATACAAAACAATGCCTGGCAGCCGCACTAATACTTTCGAGTTCATAAACTGATTCAAAATATCGTAATTCTCGTAAATCCATAACCAATACTCTTTGTTATCTTGTATTTAGCACCTAGCGCCTATAATTTAATCCTATATCAAATATACGCAAACAATATTATTCCTTTATCGAGTAAATCGCTATAGTTGCACCAGAAATTCCAGACAAATGAGTAGTAGCATGCAGTTAATAAACAAAAACAGTTCAATTGAACAGACTTTCGAAAATATGTGGCAAGATTATTTGGCACTCAATCCAGAAGCACTAAAAATCTACCGGCTTTTTAGTCAATCCGATAGAGTGGTCAATGACCATGTGGCTTTTCGAACTTTTGGCATAGATGGAATTAGGGTGGAACAAATCGCTCAGCCGCTACTGGATGCCGGTTACCGGGAAGTTCAAGAATACCATTTTGAAAAAAAGAAATTGAGAGCAAAACATTACTCGCATCCGCACATGCCATTGGTCTTTATTAGCGAATTGATCATCGAAGAATTTTCATTAGAAGTGCAGACGCTAATCAAACAACTGGTATCACAATTGGATTTTGATAAAGTCAATGAACCTTCGTTTCTATATTCAGGTCGGTCGTGGCAACTGAGCTCAGAGGCGTACAATCGTTTGCTCAATGAAAGTGAATATGCCGCCTGGGTAGCCGCTTTTGGATACCGTGCTAATCACTTTACGGTGTCAATCAATCATTTAGACAGTTTCGAAACAATTACTGCGGTTAATCAACATATCAAGGATAACGGATTTAGGTTAAATACTTCAGGCGGAGAAATTAAAGGCAGTCCAGCCGATTATTTAGAACAGTCGTCCACCCTGTCCAACTCTGTCGATGTCAGGTTTACTGATACCAGTTTGACTATTCCCAGCTGTTTTTATGAATTTGCGCTGCGACATCCGCTCGCTAACGGTGATCTTTTCAATGGATTTGTCGCATCTTCTGCCGACAAAATATTTGAAAGTACCGACTCCAAAGCCGCTTAATCTCACTCCTTTGCAGTGGTAAACTTTTGGGCCTTAATGGCCCTTTTTTATACCTGCATGATTCTGCAAAAACCTATCGCATAATCAACTTGTGAGCTATCCTATGTAACCCCAGCTCGGGATAGTTACTTGCTGGGTTGTTAGCCCTCTTCATTGACGATCCCAGCTAATGTTGAATGCCGTTTGCGCAATGGTGGATTCTTCAATTACATGTAACCCTTTACTCAAATCGCTTGTCTTATATGGTGATGCAATTAAAAAAGTGAAATGAATGACGATCGCTACAGGATTCCAACAACAAATCTCCAAAGAGTTAATATGTCAGGCTCAAACCGGTGATATGTTGGCATTTGAACAGATTTACAACACTTATGCGAACGCTTGTTTTCAGTTGGCCTTTAGGATTAGTGGCAATAGAACTTTAGCGCAAGATGTGGTGCAAGAAGTATTCATAAAAGTAATCAACAAGATCGTCGATTATCGAAATGAAGGAAACTTCGCAGGCTGGCTAAGACGTATCGCCGCCAATGAAACGATCAACCGAGTCAAGTCGGAAAGTCGATTACATCTGGTTGGAGAAGATTCAACTGAAATTTATCCAGCAAATGATCTGTTTAACCACGATTGGCTTAGCGCCTGTCGAGATCTGGATGGATTATTAAAACACTTGTCCACCACTAGCAGAGCTGTATTGCTACTGCATGAAGTGGAAGGCTATAACCACAAAGAGATAGCCAGGTTATACCAAAAATCGGAGAGCTTCTCCAAAACCACTTTGAGCAGGGCTTACGCCAGTTTGAAAAAAATTGTCTCAAAGCAGGAGCAAAAAAATGCATTTAAGTGATGAGCAGCTATTAGAACCCAATGAATCAGGTCAACTTCATATTGACCAATGTGAAGTGTGTCTCCATAAAATGAATAACCTTAATAAAATGAGGCAGCATTTTCATAGCTTGTCAGAAAATAGTATAGCGACGGAAAATTGGCGAGAAATTCAAAAGATCCAAAAAGAACGTCAGCAATCGCTAGAGTTAAAACACACACAAAAACAACTCAATCGCTGGAAAATTAGTAGTCTTGCGCTAGCCGCTTCTATTACTGCCATCATGCTTTGGCCGGTATTTCAAACGACTCCTAAGACGCCGTCGGTTGCTAGTCAACAACTAAACCAGCTTATTGAACAAAATCGATACCTGCAACAGCAACTTGATGACACATCACAATATGATTATCAGACAAAAGTAAGTTATCAGCTGATACAAATGGATATTCAGTCTGTCGATCAGGCTATTCAGCGAGCTTACTTGCAGGGAGCCGATAATGAATTGAAATCAGAACTATGGGAAAAAAGAAAGCAGTTGGTCAATCAATTGTTATCAGGAGCTAAAATAATTACTACATTAAGAATTTAACATTGGAGAATAGTGATGAAACTATACAAAATGATTATTGGTATGTGGGCGCTATTTCTCTGCGGCTCACCCTATGCAGAAAATCAACAATTCACCCCGGAATCAGAACAGCTATTAAATCAGCTTCGGGGAAATATTAAGGGAACATTGCTGGCGGTTGCCGAAAATGAAAAAAGAGCCGGGCATAATATGGTTGATTTTCATTTTTCTATGGAACTTCCCCCTCAACAAATGACCAATCTCGGCCTGATCTTGGATGTCGATAGTTCTGCTAACGGCTATAAAGTGCTGTCTGTCACCCCTGGCAGCACTGCCGAAAAATTAGCGATTAAAAGTGGTGACCGAATTTTGGCGATAAACGATGTTAAAATAAATGAAGTAAATAGTGGTGACGCCATACATCAATTAAACCAACTGGTAGCAGGTCAGCAAATCAAATTGGCATTGCAGACTAATGGCAATTATAAAGAGCTTTCAACCAAAATAGCAGGACAGTATATACCCGGAATTAGATTAGAAATTGGTTCGCAGTCCTTAGCAGGAATAGAGACGGAGACTGCTGAACCAGGCTCTTCAGCTGAAGCCTGTGGTGAAGTCACTGTCTTTTTTAAACCACCGCAAGCGAGAGAAATATATCCCGCGGTTTTCAATAAAATTGATGATAAGCATGCAGTAAGAAACTGGCACAACTATCGATTGCCTGTTGGAAAACATATTATTTATTTACATGAACATATCAATGATACTAAGAACCTGCTTCGCCGTATTGGTCGGCAAAAAGCCAAACCTATTGAAATAGAAATTAAGGCTAATACCCGCTACCACTTAGGCGCAAAATTTATTCGCGCAAATAGATTTAAAACTTTAAAAGGCAGGCATTGGGAGCCGGTTATTTGGAAAACATCCAAAGCGGCATGTAGCCTTTAAATTTCTACTCATAAAATAGATAAGTGTTCATGCCACTAAGGGAGGTTTCTATTAACAAGAAATCTCCCTATTTTCAAAAAGTAAGATCACGCTACTGACGAGACAAAATACTATAATTGTGATTTGGCTAATATTTAACTACAGATATCAATCCTGGATTTTCCCCTTCTTTTCTATGTGATTATCTGTAACTTGCCTATGACTCCCAACGCTGAGTAACCAGGTGATAGAAGAAATACCAAACCCTACACACCATAAATTAATCAGGGAATTGAAAATGGTATCCAGCACTGAAATAAAGAACATGTTATTTTGTAAGTTGAAACTAAAATCCACCAGTCCCAAAAAAACTAAAGCGCCGGAACATATAAGGGATAGATCTCGACCAAAAGGGTGACGCTGGCTATTTAAATACCCAGCCAAGGCAAGCGAAAAGGCTAAGACAATATCAGCGAAGGGAAACGAGTATTCATAGATAAAGTAACCCGGCGGTGGATTTTCGGGTGCCAAACCGATGGTAAAAAATGCGCCCCAAAATAACAGTAAACCAACGCAAGTTGCGTATTGAAATAAAATCAGCCACCTAAGGTTTTGGCTCATCATTTTAATTAGTTTTTCTGTACCCGGTTGATGATTCGGTCCATAACAAATTCCACAATACTTGGTACAAAGCGTTTGGCATAATATGAAAACTTGCCTTCTATTCCAGGTATAACAAGAAATTTATTAGAAAATAAATAGCGCATTAACTGATCGGCAACTTGCTCAGGTGTCATCAAGTTGGCGCCTTTGGATATTGCCATGGTTTCCTTTGGCTTGGTCAGATTTTCATTGGCAAAACCCGGTGTATCAGTATCCGGAGGACAAAGCACCGAAACCTTTACCCCCTGGGGTTTTAATTCGGCACGAAGCGCCTCAGAAAAACCAATTAATGCAAATTTAGAGGCGCAGTAATCGGTGTATCCAAACACCCCAATCAAACCGGCAAGAGATGAGGTATTAATTATATGACCTCCTTTTTCTTTCATTGCCGGTAATAACGACGCAATGACATTTCTGGTAGCAAAAAAATTAAGCTGCATGGTGCTTTCGCATTGCGATAAGGTCGTCGCTTCAAAATATTTCGGAAAAGCGGCACCGGCACAATTGAATAACAATCTGGGTGCGCCAGCTTGCTTCAGTAGTTGTCCAAGTTGATTTTTTACGAGGATTTCATCGGTAATATCCATCGATAAAATACGGACCTGCTGGGCTGGATCAGCATGAGCGGCTTCCACTCGTTTTTTTGCTAATGCGAGTTTATTCAAGTCTCGTGCAATAATAGTGACGTCAGCGCCCAATGCTGCAAAACGTTCGGCACACGCCAGGCCGATGCCAGTTGAGCCTCCAGTCACGATAAAATGTTGTTTCTTATACATCATGATCCTATTACGACTCACCCCTATTGGTAAAGTAGCCGCTCAATTTGTAAAAATTCCTTTAGTCTAAAAATACGCCTTGAAATCTAACCCCAGCATTTTTGGTTCCGCTCTTTTGGTTGTTGGCGAGCCTATCGCTTCACCGGGGCCACCAATGGCGTAGATGTATTTTTCATCACCAAGGTTAGTTGCCCAAAGTGAAACTTCCCAATCGGCATCGCGCGGGTAATAACTGATCCGTGCATTCTGGATAGAATAATCATCGATATGACGAGCCAGACTGACACCTGAATGATCAACTCTGTCGTCGGTATAGTTATGATGAAACCTGAAAGCAAGGTCCCCGGCTGCACCTAAGTCTAAATTGTAATCCAGGATTATGTTCCACTTGTTCTCCGGAATAGATGACAGCGGTTGACCGGTAAGGTCATCAGCTTCGGTTTCCCATGCCAGCCGCGAGTAAGCAGTATATTCGGTTTCAATGTGCCCGTAGTTAGCCGTTAAACTGAGACTATCGAAAACTCGCCAGCTAAAATCTAAGTCGTAGCCTGTGCCTTTAGCATCTGCATTGCCCACGTTGTAGGTTGGAATAGAACCAACGGGTCCTGATAATTTAAGTACCTGCAAGTCTTGATATTTATAGTCATAAATTGACAGATTAAAAATCAGACGTTTATCCAGCCAATTAGATTTCATTCCGATTTCATTATTGATGACTTCCTCTTCATTGAACGCGGGGTCCACACCGAGACTATTAAAACCACCGGACTTAAATCCCTTGGCGGAACTCAGATAGGTCATAAGGTTTTCATTCCAACGATAATCCAATATTAAGCGAGGTGTCCACGCATCCCATGAGTCCTTTTGCTTAGTAGCGGGGTCAAACTGGTCAAAGAAAACGAGTCCGAAAGGCACTGGCTCAATGCCTGGAAATGGAATGCTAAAGGAATTATCCCACGAAGATTGGATTTCAAATGTCTTTCTATCAGCGGTGTAACGTAATCCAAAAGTCACATCAAATTTTTCATTCACCGCATAAGTGAAATCGGTATAAACCGCATAACTAGAAAAAGTGCCATCATCAAAGGTGCTTTCCACCCAGTCACGATTCAAATTGGCGGCAACGATCATATCCAGAACAGCCGCTGGCTCTAAACCACTGAGCAAAGCGATTAGTTGAATTTCATCACTAAATTCGCTGCCAAAAAAGCCTGTCAATCCACCGCCTAAAGGAACGCTGGGAATAACTTCTGCAGGAACACCGCCGGCTAAGTAAAAAAAAGAATCTAAGGTATTGGTGTTGATAATAACTTGTTGAGTCTGTTTTGCGTGTTCCCAAAAATGGTTGAGTCCGGCGGTCCAGCTTAGCTTGCCATCACCCTTTGATGAGAAACGCAATTCCTGGCTCATTTGCTTCTGATCTTCAATATTTCTAGTCGCAAAGGCAAATCGTGAATTTGCACTGCCATCTTCTTCGCTAAAATTTTGTGAATCAAAGGTTCTGTAAGCGGCGATATAGGTGAGGTCAAAACCAGAATAATCGGAAATAATCTCCATCGAAGCGCCCCACAGATCACGCTTTTCCAATGAATCAATGTCAGTTGCTACGGCGCCGAAGGGATCAGCAGGCGATATCGCCGCATTCATGCTGGCTGCTATCGGTCCGTCTTGATTGATAGTGTCGTAATCTGCGCGAAATAATATTTGAGTTGCGTCACTGTAGTCCCATAGTAGAGACGATTTAAATGACCGGTTATCTTGCTCGCCCAGCTCTTTTCCACTGCCAATAACCGCGACATAGCCGTCACGTTGGTTGGCAACAAAACTAGTCCGAAAATAAAGATTGTCGCTAAGCTCGGTATTAAATAAACCAGAATATTTTTGACGACCAAAATCTCCAAGGGTTAGTCCAAATTGCCCGCTGGTCCCCCGCTCTGGTTTATTACTAATAATCTGAATCGCACCAGCGGCAGCATTGCGCCCAAACAAAGTGCCTTGCGGTCCTTTTAGTATTTCTATACGTTGCACATCGTTGAAGTTAGCTTGCGAAGCGCCACCTCTTCCGACATAAACTCCATCGATATAAACCGCCACCGCCGGGTCAGAGCCGATGCCAAAATCATTGGTTGCTATGCCTCGAATATTGTAATTCGGCTGTGTGACACTGGTATTGTTAGTTTCAAGCCCCGGGGTGATACTGCCGAGATCATTAATACTTTGGGCAGCCATTTTTTGTAAATCTTCTGCTTGAAACAAACTGATGGAAATTGGCACATTTTGAGGGTCTTCCTCACGGTGTTGAGCGGTAACTATGATCCTGTTTTCAACGGGATCAGATGGTCGCTCTTTGTCTTTATCGTCCACTTCGGCCGCCACTAGATTTCCACTCAGCAGTAGAGCGGAAATAGCCAGACAAATTTTATTGGGTCTAAATGGAAGTTCGTTTATTTTTATTGTTGCACTCATCGATGCCCCCTTCACTCAACTACTGACAGTTACTCAACAAACGTGAGTCTGATATTATTAACTGGTACGAAAGTACCTGTTAGAGCGAAAGAAGTCAAATTTACTTCAGTCTTTGCTAATGCAGCAGACAGGAGATATTAGTTATTTCCCCATAAATTCAATGAGTTAAAAGCTTTATTAAGATAAGTAAGCTGAATTCGGGATAGATGATTTTATTGCGGGATTAACCAAACATCTGATTAAGCAATCGATTGATGGTATTTTTTGCCTGATCTTCAGTGACATAACCGGCGAGCAAGCCATGTTCAAGGTAGAGAATGGCAGCAATAAGACCTCTACTATCTGAGTCAGGATCATCAGAACCTAGTAGCTTGAAAAACTGGCTAATCGCATTGACTTGCTGTAGCTCCATCGCGTTCACGACCTTTGCGAGATCAGGATTACGCAGTGATTCATTACGAAAAGCGCTTTCGATAATACGGTCGCTATTGTTTTTAACCTGCCCGATAATGTGCTGAAATACAATATTTGCCATAGTTAACTGAAGCTGTTTGAAATCATTTTGGTTAAGTTTTTCGGCGCTATCAAACGAAGAAATAATATCGAGTCCTGCCGATTCAAACCTTTGTAGATCCAAAATAATCTTCTCACAAAAATCTAAAAAAGCGTCATGTAAAAGAGCATGGATATCCGCAAAATAATAAGTGGTGGCGGCCAGTGGTACATTGGCCAATTCAGCGATGGCTCTGTGTTTTACCCCCTGAACTCCGCTGGTGATAATGATGCTTCGTACTGCATCAAGGATCACTGCACGACGCTTTATACCGTCGACACGACTGGGTATTCGACCTAGATAGGAAATTTGAATAGACTCTAAAAAAGGTGTGGTTTTTTGCATAGTTTGGATCTATTTGTGACCAGTTGATTAGAGCCGGTTGAGGCTTGGTGAATTATCATTGCCAGATGTCTCCGCTCAAAAATAGTATTTGGTGCGAGCTATCTCAAGCGCCTTTTTGCAGCATTTCTAGGATCACTATACAGGATATTAGCTGAGTTTGGCGGCCAAAAAATTGGGTTGTTTAAAAGTCAAAGTAGCAATCCTTCCATAAACTGAATTATATGGTACCATCGTACCATTAGATATGATAACTGGGTTGAATTCTATTATTGAGGATAAATATGCAACGTACACTTGTACTAATACTGGTGTTATTTACACAAAAATTAACTGCAGCAGAAACCGACGATTATACTAAGGAGTTGTTTGAACTCTATTGTATGACCTGTCACACCGCCGCTAACTCTGGCGCGCCAAAGGCTTTTGCTAGCAATGCCTGGTCAGCTCGGCTAGCAGAAAGAGGCATTAAAGGATTAGTCGAATCGAGTATTGAAGGGATAGGTAATATGCCTCCGCAAGGCATGTGCATGGAATGCACCGAACAAGATCTGACAAATCTAGTAAGTTACATGTCAATGCAAAACAAACCATGTCAGATGAATAAGAAGTAGCACATGTATGGATCATACTAAAATAAGGCTTAACCGCCGAAACTTATTAAAACTCGCCGGAGCCGGTATAACCACTGCTATTTTAGGTGGCTGTTCCGAGTCACAGTCACCTACAGCGGCTTCTGTGGATAAAGTTGGAAAAAATGGAAAACGAGTACTACCTTGGAAAAATTGGTCCGGGAACCAAGCTAGCCAACCCAGTTTGCGTTTAGTTCCAAAAAACGAAGAGCAAATCATCGACGCTGTAGTTAATTCCAAACAAACTATACGCTGTGTCGGTGCCGGACACAGTTTTAGCCCACTAGTTCCTACCGATGAGACTTTGATGTCTCTCGCCAGATTAAGAGGGATCGACTCAGTTAATCTGGCCACCCAGCAAGTCGACATTTGGGCGGGTAGTCGACTGTCAACTTTAGGAACTCCATTATGGCAACAACAACTGGGACTGTTGAATATGCCAGACATTGATACCCAGGCGCTGGCCGGAGCGATTGCCACTTCGACTCACGGGACAGGTATTTCACTAGGATCGATTTCCAGTAGTGTCACTAATCTAAGAATCATCAGCGCCAGCGGGGAAATCATCGAGTGTAATCCTGAACAAACCCCTGAACTTTTTCATGCTGCAACAAATCACCTCGGTGCATTGGGGGTAGTTACACGAGTTCGGCTACAAACCCGACCGGCCTATTATTTAAAAGAACGTATTTGGATGATGAAGTTAGATGAGGGATTAGAGCAAATCGAAACATTACGTGATACTCATCGACATTTTGAAATGTATGCCTTGCCTCACGCTGACTATATTTTAGCCATCACCCAGGATGAAATAAACCCTGAAGAAGTCTCAGAAAATCACAATGAAGTCAGCGATGCCTACGAGACATTTCGTTCAATAGCGAATGTGATCGACTGGTTACCCTTTATGCGTAGCCGAATCATCAATAGCGCAGCTAGTTCCGTGGAACCAGAAAAACGAAGTGGCCGTAGTTTCGAAATATTTAGTAATTTGCGTGACATACGATTTAACGAAATGGAATACTCTATACCGGCAGAACTGGGTCCAAAATGTTTAAAAGAAATTCTTGATACGATTAAGTCACACAATATCGATATTATATTTCCGATTGAATATCGCTATGTTAAAGGCGATGATATTTGGTTAAGCCCTTTTTATGGTCGTGATAGTTGCACCATTAGTTGTCATAATTTTCATGATCGCGATCATAAAAAATATTTTGCCCTGGTCGAACCGATTTTCTGGAAATATGAGGGCCGCCCTCACTGGGGGAAGATACACAATTTAAATCATAAAGAGCTTTTAGCAATATTTCCGAAAATGAGTGATTTTTTGCAAGTTAGACAACAGATAGACCCTGCAGGAAAATTTTTGAACGCCTATTTGAAAAAAATATTCGGATTGATTTAAATAAGGGGGATTTATGAAACGTCGCAATTTCCTTTTAGGTGCCTCAGCTATAGGTGCTATTACAGCTTTTGCTATTAAACCTGGTGATATGGGCGTGTCGTATTCTGATTATTTTAGACGACTCAATCATGCGCTTAAACAACAGGGCCCCTTTAAACCGGTTATGATTATCGATTTAGAAAAGCTCGACCAAAACATTAAAACACTAATGTCTAACATTAATTCTAATGTTAACTACCGAATAGTCGCCAAATCACTGCCTAGCCCAGAATTGCTCGAATATATAATGAGAGCCACCAACTCCCACCGGTTAATGTTATTTCACTTACCTTTTATCCAGCAGGTTACCCGAAAATTTCAGCGTTCGGATATATTGTTAGGTAAACCGATGCCAGTAGGCGCCGCACAAAAATTTTACCGTGAACATTCGTCTGACAATTTATTTGAGCCTGCTAAACAATTGCAGTGGTTGATCGATACACCGGCCAGACTGATTCAATACCAACAACTTGCGCATCGTTTAGGGGTAAAAATGCGAATTAATTTCGAAATTGATGTGGGCTTACACCGCGGTGGGTTGACGACGCAACAACAATTAAAAGATGTGCTGGAAATTGTCTTTGCTGATCCCGAGCACTTAGAGTTTTCTGGCTTAATGGGTTATGACGCCCACGTTGTCAAAATTCCTTCGGTTTTGAAAAATACTCAACAAGCTTTCATTGATTCTCAGTTGATTTATAAAAATTTAATCGCCTTAATTAAGTCCGACTATCCTGAAATTAGTATCGATAAATTGTGTCTTAACGGCGCCGGTAGTCCAACTATTTCATTGCATCAATCTTCCAGTGTGATCAATGATATTTCTGCTGGTTCTTGTTTAGTCAAACCAACAGACTTTGATATCCCGTCTCTTGAAGGATTTATTCCGGCTGCTTACATCGCGACTCCAGTGTTAAAGAAAATGCCAGGGATAAGCTTACCTTCGGCAGAAAATCTATCAGGTCTACTGCAATGGTGGGACCCCAATAAGGCACAGTCATTTTTTATCTATGGTGGAAAATGGATGGCTAAATATGAATCGCCTAAAGGTCTACAAGGGACTAGTTTGTATGGCCTTAGCACCAATCAGGATTTAGTTAATAGCTCTGTTAATGTTGATTTGCAAGTCGATGATCATGTTTTTCTAAGACCGACACAAAGTGAGGCGGTGTTTCTACAGTTTGGCGATATCCTGGTGACTCGAAACGGTCGTATCACTGATCGGTGGCCAATACTTAGGGATGTTTAAATAATTTGGGCTCGTACCAATTAATTCTATAAGCGGCCTCAATCACTAATTTGTACCCAATTCAGGATATTTAACCCCAACTCCGGATAAGTAGGCAAACCGGTTGTTAGACCATCGCTTGATGTTATAATTGGCTTCAACAGCAATCCGGTATAAACCAAACCTATGTCAGACAAAATCCATCGATTCATTTTTGATAGCTTCGGTATTCGAGGCGAACTAGTGCAATTAGAATCATCGGTACAATCAATGTTAGACAAACATAACTACCCGGTAGTTATTGCAGATCTGCTTCAGCAAGTTGCGGCGGTCAGTATTTTGCTCACAACGACACTTAAGTTTGAGGGTAAAATGTCGGTACAACTGCAAACGGAAGACAAACTCAAATTGCTCGTTGTTCAAGCAAACCATACTTTGGGCTTCCGTGGTATCGCGCGTTATGACAAACAAGCCGATTATAACAATCTGAATTTTAGTGATTTAACTAAAAATGGACATCTGTCTATTACTATTGAACCTAAAAAAGGAAAACGCTATCAAGGCTATATTGAGCTTAATCAAGACTCGTTTGCAGGCTGTATCGAAGACTATTTTAATCAGTCGGAACAACTGAAGACTCGGATCTGGCTGTTTAATGATGACAATAAAGTGACTGGCTTAATGCTTCAGGCTTTGCCGGATATGTTGAGTCAGGATTCCTTCGATCATCTGGTTTTTTTATCAGAAACATTAACCAAAGATGAATGCCTGTCTATTGAGGGTGGTATACTGCTTAATCGACTTTTTCATCAAGAAAGTGTCCGGGAATTACTAACTCAAGGAATAAAGTTTCAATGTGGTTGTAGTCGAAAGAAAATGTTGAATTCTGTTGCACTTTTTCCGGAAGATGAAATACAAGAGATTATCCAAACCAAAGGCAAACTGGCTGTTAAATGTGAGTTTTGTCTGGATCAATTTGAATTTAGTGAAATTGATATTAAGTCCCACCAAGCATTGACGGGGAATAAAACTAAACACTAAACAGTGATCTTCCCCAAGACAGGCGCGTCTGTCTTGACGAGAATTTTATTATCCTCTGTTGCTGAATGGTTGCTCTTATCCCTAGTTGAGGTTGCTGATTCAGTTCAAATTCGGCTAATTATAAACTAGAGCGATTACATGCTTTCGCGTTTAATCAGAAAATCTATCACATCAAAAATTTCATCCGGCCCACCAGCACGCATCGGATCGACTCGATATTTTCCGGCGACGATAAATTCTGGCACACTAGCGAGATTAAACTTTTTAGTGAGATTTTCAGCTTGTTCAACTCTTTTTTTCACTTTGTCACTATCAAATATTTCCACAAACTTTGCTCGTTCAACACCGAAGCTCGCAAAAAAGTCAGCGAGTTCATCGCGATTGCTCAATTTTTGTTGATTGATGACTATGGCCTCAAAAAGCGGCAAATGCATCCTCTTTTCAACCTGCATTTCGATCGCAGTATAATAGGTTCTAGCATATAAATGCATAGCTTTATTCCAAACAGCATGAAAATAGCTAAAATTTACCGTCTTATTTTTTGCGCCCTTCCACTCCTGAGTTAATGGATAAATACCATAACAATGTCCACAGCCAAATGAAAAAGCGCCAATCACTTCCACTTGAGCAGTGTTCAATTTAGTTGCCGTTAGCAGAGGCAAAGGATCTTTTAAACGAACATAGTGAACACCTTCAGTAAACTTCTCACCGGTTGTATCATTGGCTAATTCGGCATTTTCCCGGACTACCTCTTTCAGTTGAGGAGTAACAATTAGTTTGACCGAAATAATCTTAATTTCTTCCACCGGCACATGTTTATGTAACCCTTGCTTTGTGGTTTTGTTGTTAGCGAGTTTCTTTAACAGTGGCAATCCATCGACAACCTTGCCGAATACCGTGAATCCAGGTTTATTGCCCTTCTGGTTTAAGGTTGGGTTATTTCTTAGGTTGATAAAAAATTGTGAGGTTGCGCTGTTTGGCTTTGATGTGCGAGCCATTGCGATAGTTCCTATACGATTGGCCACGTTATTGCTTGACTCATTAACAATGGCTGGCCGAGTTTTTTTTACTTTCATTTCAGAGGAAAATCCTCCTCCCTGGATGACTACGCCTGGGATGGCTCGATGAAAAATAGTGTCGTTATAAAATCCCGATTGAACGTATTCAATAAAGTTGGCTACAGTTTCCGGCGACTTCTTCGCATACAGCTCGACCGTGAAATTTCCTTTGTTGGTTTGAAAAATAACCCTTTCACCATCTAATTTTTGCTGAGATTGAAGTTTTGATTCGTTTTGATTTTCGCCAATTTGTTGACAATTTTATGCCAGTTCACA
>CAZOBX010000002.1:61358-63132 GCA_964578045.1 uncultured Kangiella sp.
CCCACAACCAACAGCAGCAGACCCGAAATAAAATAGCTGGAAAATCTATTCATCATTTACCTTTATTGGTTAGTTGCGGTAACTTCTCATAACAATCATTTTCTCATCTATATTTCAAATTCGTCATGACAAGGATTTAGCAAGAAGCTGTAGAGATCCGCCAACACACAACGCAGTATGATCTATTTTAAAATTAATTACTTTTCACTTAGATTTAATCGGCAATTCTACAATTTGTATTTTTCCCGATTTAAATTTCAGAGTTAAATTGACTCTTCCACCAGTTTTGATGATCTGCTTTGGATTAATCAGCATTAAATGCTTGCCTCCTGGTGACAATTTAACTTTGCCATTTTCAGCGATTACCAGCTCATCAAGTTTAGCCATTTTCATTAACCCGTTTACATGAGTCATTTGGTGTATCTCGACGTTTTCATAAGCGTCAGTCGAAATTGAGACCAAGGTGATCGGATTCTCGCTAACATTGACTAAGGTAAAGTATCCGGCGTGAATATCTGATTCCACAATCGGTTCTCTTACCCAGGCATTCATTACAGCGACCTGATCTTCTTGAATCTGCGAATGTTCGAGCATACTTTTCGAGCCGAAGACTTTACCGCTATTGGGTTGAATTCGAGCGGTTTCGGCTTCGATATAAGTCAAAAGGTCAACCGCTTCATATTGATTCAAACGCATATTTGGCATTGCTACTCGATTGTATTTTTTATACAGAGCGATTGCTATCGGGTCTTTTTTAGCAAGCATTTGATCCGGCGCTTTTAACCAATCTAATAGCCATTGCTTTTCTCGTATTCTTGTTACACCGATTAGATCTGGCCCCACGGCTCCGGCCAGTTCCTTACCAGTCAAACTATGACATATTGCACAACGAGTACGATAGAGCTGCTCGCCTGAGCCTATATTTCGAAGTTCTGGTGCAGTTGAATAATCCTTCACTTTTTGAGGCGCTTTCCAACCGGATAACCAATTGCCAATTTGATCTGCAAGTACGTAGGGGTTTTCAAAAGGAGAACGTTTCATCCATCTTCCGGTTTTTTGATTACCGATAATCATACTGACGTTGTGGTTGTTTGAGCCATCTTGAATTTCTTCTATATAAAGACCAAGCTTACGTCTTAGCTTGATAATATCCTGCTCGTTACCGGTCAAGAAGTCCCACTTCGCGCCAAATTTTTCTTTATATTCTTTTAATTTTTCTGGCGTATCAACATCTGGATCGATGGTAATTGAATAAAAAAACACATCTTTTCCGATACGGTCAGCTAAAATATTTTGAACTTTAATTAACTGAGCGGTTTCCAATGGGCAAGTGTCCGGACAACTGGTATAAATAAAGTTAATCACCACAACTTTATCTTTGATTAGATCATCAAAAAATTTTACTTGTGTTCCGTTGTGGTTAGTCAGGGTCACGTTGGGAAAATATTTAGCCCCCCAACGGGATTCGGCATCAATGCTAGCAACATTCCAGCCTGCGACTATGCATATAAATAATAAAATATTTTGTATTCGCATTACATATCCTAAGTTTAATTTGCCCTGCTGTCATCCATGGCCAAACATACCCTATTGGAGATAGTCTCACCGCCATCAATGTCTCCATGAAGGTACCCTTTGGGCATCGCCGATTGGCCATACATAGGCTCTGAACATAAAAACGCAGTGAATCGTTTGATTCACTGCGAAGAGACCGACCTTACTAGTACCTCGACACAGGGATTTTGACTAGTTCAGAGTTCAGCCAACAAGTGAG
>CAZOBX010000003.1:0-46210 GCA_964578045.1 uncultured Kangiella sp.
GTGTAATCGCTAGTCGAAATAATGGGATTTGAATCTGATCAATTAATCGCTTTAAGTTTAAAGGCAGCGTTTTACGATCTTTTATTCCGGTAAAAAGAACCGAAATAAAGATACTAATAAAGTTGAGAACAGGGAAATCTTCAAGCAATTGAGCAAGTGAACAAGGTTTTTTATCGTCTAATTTAATCTGCACTTGATTTGTAAAAGACGATTTAGCTTTATCCGGCAAGTTATCTTGCTGAGCAGATTTGAGAGTTTCGTTATAGTCTACATCTGCCTCAAACGCTTGCAAAGCCTTCAGAATTGCTGTGTAAGCCAACTTCTCGGCGGTCTTATTAACAGGCGCAGCCCTGACCGTTTTTAATAAAGACAACAATTGAGAATAAGAGTTTTCTGACATCGCGTTTAGAGAGTTTAAATCCGAAATAATAAGATTGTATGTTTAAAGGGTTAGTCGTTGAACGATATGTAATGGTTAGGACCGTCATGTTTATATCTACTAGTTGTGTTGACGGTCCATAAAGAAACGACACAAAGTCATCAACAATTTAATTATAGTTGAACAATTTAAATTAGCTGAACTTTTATCGATACGGAATGGCGTTAATCGAAATATTTAACAGAATGCTCAACCGGCGAACGACTGGTATTGGTTTGATTGACCGCGGCCTGCGAGTCCGCATAACCAAACGACATGCCAAACAATATGCCCATATCTTCCGGCAATTTCAGGATGTCTCTGACTGGCTGTGGAAATTGACCCAGCGCACCTTGCATACAGCTGGCAATTCCTGACTCTTGCAATAATAGAGACAATGTTTGCGCGTAGATCCCCATATCAACTGCTCCCATAATACCTAAATATTTCTCCATACAGAAAAAAATGGCATGTGGAGCATCAAAAAATTGCCAATTTCTCAACATGGAAGCCTGTCTGGCTTCTTTGTCAGTTCGCTCGATCCCCATAGCGCCATACAAGGCATTTGCTGAACCAAACTGCCTATCTCTATGAATTCCCTGATATTTTGGTATCCAGTCAAAGTCAGGAGAAGGCTGATTTCCGGCCATTATTTCGGAAATTAATGCTTGTTTAAGGGATTCTTTGCATTTTCCGCTGACCACCATTGATTGCCAGGGTTGTACGTTGCAGTTAGATATCGAGTGCTGTGCTAGAGAAAAAATCTGATCCAATAATTCTTGAGCAACCGGTTTATCTGTGAAGGCACGGATTGACGATCGGCTTTGTAGAATATCAGTTAACGACATTGATTGCGTTCCTTGAAATAGCTGAGTAAATTAGCGGTTCATTATGATCAATTAAAAACGGACTGTCTAGTTGGCAAGTAAAATAATACTTTATGCGATCCCTTTCTTTTTTCTACTGATTTTCATAGAGTTATGGGTGTATAAACGACGTATTGCGGGTGTTTATCGGCTTAACGACTCATTAACCAGTCTATCTCTAGGAGTGATCAGTCAAACCAAAGTTTTGGTAATGTTTAGCTTGGCGGACATTGTCTACGCATGGATTTCAGAATTTATGGCATTTAGCCAGATGTCGGCAGAATCTTCTATCACCTGGATATTCAGTTTTATTTTGTATGATTTTTTATATTACTGGTATCACCGAACTTCCCATAATATCGACTTTTTATGGGCATCTCATGTAGTCCATCATCAAAGTGAAGAATACAATCTCACCACCGCATTGAGACAAACTAGTAGTTCAGTGATGGTGTTGATCTTCTATATTCCCAGTTTTATGCTAGGAATACCGACAGAAGTGTTTTTTGTCAGCGGAGCGTTTAATCTGGTTTATCAATTTTGGGTTCATACTCAGCTGGTTGGTAAACTGGGCTGGTTTGAATCGATTTTTGTAACGCCTTCTCACCATCGGGTTCACCATGGCCAGAATCAAATCTATATCGACAAGAATCACGGCGGCGTTTTTATTATTTGGGACAGATTGTTTGGCACATTTCAACAAGAGCTTGATGATGAAAAAGTTGTCTACGGTGTAAGAAGACCGGTTAGTAGTTTTAATCCTATTTGGGGCAATGTGCATACTTGGTATTCACTGTTGATCGACACCATCCGCACCCAAAATTGGTCAGACAAATTTAAGATATGGTTTATGCCTACCGGTTGGCGGCCAGCTGATATGATGCACAAATATCCCGTTAAAAAGCAATTTGCCGGTGAACAGATAAAATACGACCCTCGATCTAGCGACGGGGCAAAATACTATGCGCTTTTTCAATGTATCTGCAGTGTAGTTTTTGGTGTGATATTTATCGTCGGCAGCAGCCATATAGCTTTTGAACAACAACTATTGTTTTGGCTTTTGATAACACTACCGTTAATTAGTGTTGGATTTATGCTTGAAGGGAGAGTTTTTATTCGAATTTTCGAACTCGTTAGATTGGTCCTTACAACGTCGATTATAGTTTATTATAGAAGTGATTTAAGCATATTGTTAACTAACATGATTAGTGGCTATTTGGTTACTTCTTATATAGCTTTTGGGTTCTTTGCCAGGCAATTAGCAAGGTATAAAATCACGGTTGGTCGATTTAGCTAAGTAAGGAACGAACGATTGTCCATGGATAACATGCCCTAGCGAAAAATTAGATAACCATTATCTGGGATATTGGGGTTCTGTGCATAAACGTGATATTTTTCGCTTAAATCACTGTATCCATTGTTGATTATGGCCTGTAGAGCTTAGGTTGTTTTTGCGAGAACTAGCAACCAGCTGCAAAAAGAGACTACAATATTAAGTCTTCAGGTTTTCTTGTTTTAGTCTTTTTGGAACTTTAGCAATTGTTCCTCAGGAGAACCCCGATAGATGTATAATCATTGAGTAAGATTTACCTTCAAATAGCAACAGCTCGATTTTTTATCATGAAGAAATCAATAAAGACAAGCACTTATTTTATTGCCATATCATCCTCCTTGTTGAAATAGTGATTATCGACAAACAACTGAATTATGTGAAGTGGATAACTTCACTACAAACTGTGGAAATATGGTGATTGCTGGTGTAAGGGAAAGGCTATATAGTGGCTGTCTAAACTAATTTCTTAATTGATTTTATTAAACTCCTTCCATCTTTTGATGACTTCTTTTTCTTTCTGTTTGCTGATAGTGCCATGAAGGCCAAACTTAAAGTCATCTTGAGGGTGTCGCAAATAATAACCTTTTAGTTGGTCGGCAACCATCTCTTCAAGTGGACGGTTTACTAGCCCAGCGTTCAGTGCTTTAGATACGTTGAAGTGGTAAAAACCTTTAAGTTGAGGGCGCCAAAACGGCAGGTTTCGATATGGCAAAATATCTTGTTGTTTAAGAAAGTTTGCCGGTATCCAAACCGGTTGATAATCGACGTTGGTTACTCGCTGAACTTTATCTAAATAATGCTTAAAGGACTGGGTTGGAAATGCGACATTAAAGATTCCAGTCGTCTGTTGTTTACCAAGTTTAGTCATAAATTCCGTCATAGAATTCACATCTGTCGCTTGCAAATAGTGGGGCTCATCCAGGGGCAGCAGTATTTGGCCACCACGGGCGAGTCTAACTGGCCAATAGGGCTCATAGATGGGGGCAGGCGTACGGTCACTGCGCATACCGTGGGAGCGAAATGAACTAGCCCTGTCGCCTAAGGTATCAAATAGAAACTGTTCAGATAAGGTTTTACGCTGGCTATAGCGAAGATTCTTTGCGCTGGGGTCGAGTCCGTTAACAGGTTTAAGCGGGTATGACTCATTGATGTTTTTTTTTTGCATATCCTTGTAAACGGAGATACTAGAAACATACTGGTAATGGCCGATTTTGCTTTTAAGCAATTTTGCTGTTGCTAACACTGCGAGTGGCGATTTTTGCCAGGTATCAACAACCCAATCATAAGTATGTGTTTTTAAATGACTGGCAAGTTCAGCCAATCCGTTGTCATCAGAGGTTTCGCGATCCCCCTTTATCCAAGCTAGTTGAGAAAACATATTTGGATTGGTTTGGCCACGATTGAACAAGGTGACCTGGCATTGTTGTTTTAAAAGGGTATTGACTAAGTTAGGACCAAAGTAGTCCCTGCCGCCGAGTACTAGTACTTTCGGGCGGCTGTAGCTCATTGTATTGGCGATCAAAGGAGTCGTGGCCATTGTTGTAGCAAGTACCATTGATGCACTGGATTTTAAAAAATCGCGGCGTTTCATGATTAATTATCCCAAGTCTTATCTTTTAAGTTGTTTGTCACCGAAATCAATTGTTAATCTTTCAAGGTGTATAAACAAAGTGCTTGGGACGATCGTTGTTGAGGCTGGGATGAATGCTAGTGAAAGTTTATATGGGGCAAGTAGGTTCGACCTATATTATGTTGTTGGCCGTTTCTAAGTATTACCCGCGAGCTCGCACGTGAGTACTTTTCGACACATTTAATGTGTTGGGTATTGATAACGACAGAGCGGCTGATTTGAAGAAAGCTGCTGGGGGGCAATTGTTTTCTAAATGATTTGAGGCTGGCTCTGATGACAATTTCTTCAGTGTCCGTGAATACAGAAAGATAGTTTTTGGCGGCATTGAGACTAAATATATCTTCCATTTTGACGTAATGCAGTCGTTTACCATCATCCAGTTTAATAGGCACTTCGCTTGGAGTACAAATATCCGCCTGCATTGTTTTCGATTCATCTGGAGAAAATTTCGAATTATTTGGAGAACAATCTTCGTCCGTTAAGTTTGTGTCTATTGAATGCTTACTTGTTTTCTGCGCAATCAAAATCTGGACAAGCAAGAATACAGAAGAAATAAGCAGGTTCTGCAACCATCGCTTGTTAATCAGGTGAATAAAGGATTCGAGTAATGTTTTATCGGCCTCAAAAATTAACTGGAAAATGAGCGAAGAAAGAATAATTTGGCAAGGGCCGGCAGACAGTATAAATAAAATGCCGTGCCACTTATTGAAAGTCGTTCTACCTGCAGACGATAGAAAAGCAAACTTATAGAAAGCCCCTGCAATGACGAACCAAACGATCCAGTCCACAAGACTCCACACAAAGGAGAGTTTGAAAGGTTGTTGGTAGTAAAGGCTAAAATGCAACCATTGGCACAGGACTGTTGAAATCAATGCAGTACTACAAACAAGTACCATTTTATATCGGTTCCAGTATTGTTGCCGGCGTTGAAGGAGGGGGGAGTCAGAAGTTGCTAACATTAATTTCGAATATATTTCCCATTGAAAACGAGATCAAGCCATAATCAGTTGATTTATTCAATAGGTTACGAGTTATTTGAGGGAAACCGAAAGAAATAAGAGATAAAAGGGGAGTTTGTATACATCTTATTCCAAAGTTTCAAAAAGACTAAAGCAAGAAAATCTGAAACCCTAAAACAACCTACGCTCTACAGGCGTTGATTAACAGGGGATGTAGCGATTTAGGCGAAAAACATCCCGTTTATGCACAGAACCCCTATTTATATCCGGGAAACCGTTACCTTCTAGCCAGTCACCCAAATTCAACAGGATGTTCATCACAATTAGAGAGATAATTTTACCAAGTTCAAGTATTGTGCTTTACACATGACTCTACAAAAGACAGACCCCGGCTTACAAACTTAATACTACTCGACTTCATACCCTCGGATGTGAGGGAAAGAAGACGAGTAACTAATCGAAATAAATCTATAGGTCCAATCACCGCATTTGGACGCTGAGTTAGTTCTGAACGATAGACGTGGCGTTATTTAATTCGTTTAATAGTGACTTTTAACACTGGGTTACTCCATGAATATTGGCTAGCACTTAAATCGCCAATACCATGAATACCGGAATGAACGAAAACAAATCCTTCACCGCCGTCATTAGGTGAGAAAGGTTCTCCTCCACATTGTGGCCCAGGAATATTTACACAATATTCATCATTGGTTTCACTACCGGCATCATAAGCTCGTAAGTAAAGAGTAACCGATTTGTGCCCTCGAGGAGCAGAAACAGATTGTGCAGCGATAAAAGCGTCATTGGTAGGTAATAACATTGATACGATCGAAAATTTACTACGTGGCGAAATACCACTAAAAGTTACCGTGGCGGAGTCCCCAGCAGCTAGTAATCCAGCGGTACTCATAACCTGATCAGATGGATTGGAATACATTGCCGCAACACCGCTTGTGTCTCCGCCTTCTGCCGCAGCAGCAATGGCATCCGAAGCGGGTTGACCTAATTCAAAAAGCTGAATATTGTCATGATGGGCTGCGACCATAATTGGCGTAAATACAATAGACTTAGTAATGTTAGTGACGGTAACTTCATAATTCGCGTGGCCTGCTTGTGCGTAATTAGTGAAAACCATTGATAAAGCTACTAGCGTTAAAACTTGTATATATTTCATGTCATGCTCCTTTTTTTGATTAAATTTTGCAAAAGGAGCATAAGCAAATAAGACCGATAAAACCTCACAATAAGAATACAAAAATGTCACAAAATTATCACAACCAAACTTGTGTAATTATCATCCATTTAATAGCCAACCATCGAATTCATAAGATGACTCGATGGTTGTTTAAATAGCGCTAGGCCAATGTAACTTCAAATACGACTATTCTTGATAATCATCGGTAAAACGTTGTTAATTGAAACGGGTATTATCATTTCGCCTTTTCAAACAATGCATCGATAGTTCCTTGAGCTAATGGATGATAACCCGGACGAGCCCTATTATAGATGGTTTTAGCAAAATCTAACTTCGCTTTGTTTTCGAGTAGGGCTTTATAAAGAGGTACAATCAATTTTCGTCGACCAATGGATACCATGTAATCTTCCAACCGCGTATCAATGGCGGGATTACTTTTCTTGATGTTGAGTAATAACCAGGCATGCGCTATTTCATTGTTGGTCGATTGGGTCAACTTAAACTGCCTATCTAACTTCTCTAATTTGGCGAGAGAGATATCTTCTGGCAAATTATTTATAAAATAAAGCCACTCATGTACTGTCCATTGTGCCGTGGGAATATTCATAAGTTTGATATCATTCGTTAACCAGGCATTCATATTATCTTGAACCCGATCAAAAACATCTGATTGAGGTTTAGGCGCATAACTCGGCAGTAAGGGCTGTTTAATCCATGTATTTACCTGTTCCATAGAAACTTTACCTGGATGCTTGTCGAGTAAATTAATCTTTAAGTAGTTAACAAAGTTTCTGGTATCAATGCTCTGAAAAGCATGGTCATCAAAGTAGCGACGTAAAAAGATATCAAAATTCTCTCGTCCAAATTCGCGCTCTAAAAACATTAGAAACAGTTGGCCCTTGGTATAGGGGACTCCTGAAAACGCATCATCAGGATCGCGACCTTCGATCTTAATGTGCAAAATGGTGTCATCTTGAGCTAACTCAACCAGCTCCTTATTAAGATCTTGTGCTGCAAGTGCTTGTTCCATGACGGCGCGTTCTTTACCATAAACTTCTTCCATAATGCGATTTTCAACGTAACTGGTAAAACCTTCGTTTAACCAGAGATCTCGCCATGTCGCATTGGTAACTAAATTGCCTGACCAGGAATGAGCCAATTCATGGGCAATCAGGCTAACCAGGCTTTTATCACCAGCTATTACCGTTGGCGTAATAAAAGAAAGCCTGGGGTTTTCCATCCCGCCAAAAGGAAAGGAAGGAGGCAGTATTAACAGATCATAATCGCTCCACCGGTATTTTCCATAGAGTTTTTCGGCTGCGTCGATCATCACCTGGGTATCGTCAAATTCTGCGGCGGCAGCATCTAGTAAAGATGGTTCAGCGTATATAGCAGTTTGTTTGGACATTTTTTTGTAATGGATATTGCCTGCAGCAATTGCAATTAAATAAGTTGGAATAGGTTGTGGCATTTCGAAATGGTATCGACCTTTATCATTCCATTGCGGGTTATTTTTTGCGCTCATTATAGGTCTTAATGATGCAATCGTTTGAATGTCTGCGGTATAAGACACTCGCATCGCAGGAGTATCCTGAATCGGCATCCAGCTTCTAGCATGAATTGCTTGTGACTGGCTAAACATAAAAGGGTGTTTCTTGCCGGCCGTTTGAACGGGGTTTAACCACTGCAATCCAGAAGCTTCAGGCCTGGAGTTGTAATGAACTTTAACTTTCTTGAAGTGTTTAGGTAGTTTGATCGACAATTTACTTCCTTTTACATCGTCACGTTTAGAGAGTTCGAACGATGTAACAGACCAATTTTTTCCATCAAATGCTTCCACTTTATGGATGTCCAGATCCCGGGTATCTAATACCAGTAATTTTACTGTTTTGTTGAGGTACTTTAGTTGATGTTCGATGGAACCTTTTAACTGTTTCGCCTTAAAATCAATGGCAAGATCAAGGTGTACATGGGTGGTAACTATGTCCTGATAATTAGAGTAAGTGTGCCAATCTTTTTCAAATTTGCTCGCAGATACGCTGATTGCAATCAGGCTAATACAGAACGCAAAAAGGCGTCCAATCGTTTTATTCATACTAAATCCTCTGTTATGTCTGGTCTGCTTGCACTGTGCAGGTCGATATTTATTTTGGCGGGTAGTTTAACTGATTTATCGAACGGGTAGGTTAAAACTTACAATATCCAAGCTCGAGACCAGTTGGTAATCGACAAATAGACATTGCTTAGCGTTTTATAAGGTATTTGCTTTGAACGAGGACTAATTCAGTTAAAGCGATATCCGTTTGAATTTGTTGTATCATTAGTTGATAAAAAATCATTTTCTGTTATTTTTGATTGAATCTAAATTTATATCTCAGCGAAACCGAGGGAACATTATGAATTTAATAAATAAATCCATTGCCACTAGCTTGTTGCTTGTGCCAGTCACCGTTTTCGCGTGTTTTCCTGCAAAAGTTTCTCTCCAACAACGGGTTGCGGCCGCCCAACAAATATTTGTCGGTGTTGTAAAAGAAGTCTCGCCTGAGGACCAGAACAACGAATCTCAAAATGTTATTAATGCTGTATCTCAACCAACCAAGGCCTACTCACTTAAAGTCTCTGTTACTGAAGTACTCAAAGGCAATAAAAATCAATTAACCGTCCAACCAAAGATATTAAATTGTGGTTCTGGACAAGCAGAACTTAATGATAAGGTGATCGTTTATCTTAGTGACGGTTTCTGGTACACCAGTCAATTTGAACAGCAAAATTACTCAAAATTGCTAAAATTGACTAACCCAGAGTGATTTGTCAAATCAGCCTTCCAATATCTCGTTGTTCAATAATTATTTATTGTTACAGCTTATAATTAATCAATATTGCAAATATGTGAATATTTACTATTCGACAAAAACAAATTGTGTTGTATTCCTCTTCGACCGTTTGGAGGTCGTCAAATCGTGTTAGCGGAATGTTAGCAAGGATTTATGGGTTGTTAACGAAGTGGCTGTACCGCAGGCACACATTCATTAGTTATAACAACAGGAATACCAAAAATGAATAAATTTAAAAAGCAATGTTTAATCACTGCCGCAGCATCTGCGATTGTCGTAGCAATCCCATCTATCGCAGATCATACCTGGGGCAATGCGAGTGGCCCCTATCATTGGGATGGGGCGTCATTACCTCTGCAGATTTCAGTGATTGATAGTGTGACCAGTGATTGGCAAGATGAAATGGAAGAGACAATAAACCAATGGAATGTTTCCACCGTGTTAAATTTAACGGTCAACTCATCAGATAATAATGGCCTTAACTGTCCAACAGCTAATGGCCAGATGAGAATATGTAATGCTGCGTACGGTACCAATGGCTGGTTAGGTCTGGCGTCTTTGAACATCGATAGCGGCAATCATATTTTATACGCTACTGCTCAACTGAATGACAGCTATTCAATGACTCAAGATGAAAGAAATTCAGTAATGTGTCAGGAAGTAGGCCATCTGTTTGGTTTGGATCATACTAGTACAAATGGTTCTAGTCAGGATACTTGTATGGATTATTCAAGCAACCCGTCTGACGGTGTATGGCCTAACGCTCATGATTTTGAGATGTTAGAAGAAATTTATGATCATATCGGCGGTGGCGGCGGTGGCGGAACCGGCGGAGAATTGACTAATGGTGTGACTGAGTCAAACCTCAGTGGTTCAACAGGCGAAGAACTGCAGTATTATATAGACATCCCTGCTGGTGCAAGTAATTTGAACTTTGCAATGAGTGGTGGCTCCGGTGATGCGGATTTATATGTCAATTTTGGTAGCGAGCCAACCACCAGTAATTGGGATTGCAGACCTTACAGCGGTGGCAATAACGAAAACTGTGATTTCGGCTCTCCAAATGTAGGTCGTTATTACGTGATGATCAGAGGCTATACGGCGTTTTCAGGTACTAGCCTGACTGCGACTTATGATGAGGGTGGTACACCTCCTCCCGGCTGTGTCAGTGGCGGTGGCGTTTTATGTAACGGTGAATCTGAAACTAACCTTAGCGCTTCAAGCAGTCAAGAAATCGACTTCACCCTTGAAGTACCCGCAGGCGTGAGTAATCTATCTTTTGTTATTACTGGCGGTAGTGGTGATGCAGATTTGTATGTGAACTTTGGTAGTCAAGCACAAACCAATAACTGGGATTGCCGACCATATCGATGGGGAAATGAAGAAACCTGTAACTTCTCGTCGCCAAACGTAGGTACTTATCACGTGATGTTAAGAGCATACAGCGCATTCTCCGGAGTTACTTTGACAGCGACTTATGATGGCGGTAGTGCAAGTGTTAGCTTAAACCAACATCCGACTCGAGGTCATCGTATCAATGCCTCGGGCAGACACGAATTATGGATGAAGCATAATGCTGATAATACAACAACTTTGACTCATATCTATCTGGCAGGTGAAAGCAATCAACCTCATTAATTTTTAATATTAATGATTTTATCAGGGCGCCGGGTGAATACTTGGCGCCTTTTTGCTGTTTGGGTTATGCTGTTCACACAATAAGAATGGATAAAAGCATTGCAAGCAACATTGTACTAAGTAGCTTAATATCTCAACTGGGGATTGAATATTGTTGCTGAAAATGATAGAAAGGGGGGTCGAACACAAATTGTTGGAATAGCTAGACTTATAAACGAGTTCTTATGGCGTGGTTAAGTTAGTGGCTCACAAAAAAACGGATATTAACCTTGTTTTATTATTCGATTTTAGCCAATCAGAGTTGCTAGTTATTCGAATAAAAAATAAATAATTGTTTATCCATTCCAGTGTTCTATCAACATATTCTAAATGTAGATGTCTATAAGTGGCCAAGTGTATCGGATTGCCGGGAATCAGCAATTTTGTATTTTTGGAGAAAACACTAATTACAGCGAAAGTAATACCGAGAGGGACCGAGGGAATGGCTCTGAATCTGATATTTACGTCCTTTACTGAATTTGAAACAAGTTCGGGCATTGAAAGCCTGTTTATCCGTTCTGGATATAAGGTTTGTTTTTCCGATATCCAGCAAAATATTCAAGATAATCAAGACTATAACAAAGTGCTCGTGATTAGTTTACAAACAAGCCCTAATCACATTGAGCGGCTAAAATTCCTGTTAAAAATGAAGTCGGAAAAAATTCCTTGTTTTTGTATTTTCCATTGCGATAAAGGCGAACTAAACCCCAATCTGTTGCAGTGGTGTTGTGATTTTGTGGTTTGGCCTTGCCCTCAAAGTGAGCTGTTTTTCAGGCTACATCGATTGGTAACTAAACCAGCGGCATCACGGGGAGCGGTTAAGCCGGTTAATTTTAATAACACCATGGTTGGTGAATCGACGGTGTTTAACCAGGTATTAAAGCGTATTGAAATATTTTCCCGCTGTGATGCGCCTGTATTAATAGAAGGTGAAACAGGCACTGGCAAGGAGATGGTCGCAAGATCGGTTCATTATCAAAGTAATCGTAAAGATTATCCTTTTATTGCTGTCAATTGTGGGGCGTTACCCGATAATTTGATCGAGAATGAGTTATTTGGTCATCAAAAGGGCGCTTATACTGACGCTAATAGCAATTCGAAGGGCTTAGTCGGTCAGGCCCACAAAGGCACGCTTTTTTTAGACGAACTAGAGTCCTTGTCTGCAAAATTACAAAGCACACTATTACGCTTGTTGCAAGAGCAAGAATATAAACCACTTGGTTCCAGTGTGCCAATCAAAGCCAATATAAGAATTGTTTCAGCAACTAATATCAGCTTAAAAAAATTAACGGATCAAGGCATTGTTCGACAAGATCTGTATTACAGGTTGAATATCCTTTCAGTTATTTTACCGCCGTTACGTGAACGAAATCAGGACATCAAATTATTAGCTGAATTTTTCTTGAGCAAGTATCAGCAGCAATATAGTCTTACAGGCAAATCCTTTTCTAATGAAGCACTAGATTGGTTAATACGATATCCATGGCCGGGTAATATCCGAGAGCTGGAAAATCTTGTGCACAGGGCTTTACTTCTCTCAGAAAACGATATTATTAATCCTCATCACCTAGATGAAAATATTGAAAATTCGGTTGCCAGTGAGGAAAACACAAGTCAATCTTCAGACGCGTTAACCGACGTTAGTTTTAATGATGCTAAATCACAAGTCATTCGAAATTTCGAAATCGGCTACTTAGGTAGATTAATGCAAAGGTTTGAAGGAAACGTCACATTAGCGGCAAAAAAGGCTTGTAAAGAAAGGCGCGCTTTAGGCAAGTTGCTTAAAAAACATGGCATCGCTCGTTGTAACTATTTATAACTTTTTCGAACCCTTAAAAATTATCTGCGATATACCTTCAGTCATTTTCTTTTACCCAAATCCCATATCTCATATCCCAATTGATTTTATTTAGGGTGGGTCATAAATAACCCGCGTGGGTATTTCTTTACCCTCAACAGGAGCAAAAATAAAATCAAAACGCCCACTTTTCAATGGGTTAGGTTTAGCTAATTGTTGGCGCGTTTTCTGCACTGTGACTCTAGTTGTAATTTTTTTAGCTGTTATGGGCAAACCAGATGAAATTTTAGGGTTTGCCAAAGGTGGCAAGGGTGTCAATAGATTCTGAAGAAATTACAGCGTTAGTAATCGAGATCAATGATTATTTTGAGATCCATCCTAATGCTGCGGATAGCGTGAAAGGAATTACAAAATGGTGGCTAAAATCTAAACAAACGTTTAGTTCAGAATCGGATGTCTTGTTAGCACTTGAGTATCTTTACAAGATAAAAGCTGTCGACAAAACCCATGGCCAATCTGGGGTTGTCATTTATTCAAAGGCAAGCGATTAGTATTATTATCCGAGTGTATTGATGAATTCAGCAAGTTAGATTTAAAGGTAAGATAAATAATTATGCAGTCGACCTGGTAATAGATTTTCAATTCAAAATCGGCTAAGGAAACGGAGACCATCGATGGGAATACTTACTTATCCAGAAGTATATGTTAAAGAAGTGCTAAGTGGCATACACACCATTGCAGGTGTCAGCACTTTTATTACGATGTTTCTCGGTCGCTCAATAAAAGGCCAGCTGGATAAGCAGAAGCAGATAAAAGTCAGCGAAATTAATAATGATGTTTTTCGAATTTTACGAAAAAGTGTCAATACACTAATAATCGATAGGTGAGTTTGTGGCCAACGAACCAACTTTGAACTTAATCATGAACGATGTCCTGGTAACCTTAAGTGGTTACTTGAATCCCGTTCCTATGTCCTTGCCGACATCAACAGTATCAGTCGTATCTGCGACTAAGAAAAATCCATCGATTGGAAGTCGTATTGGATTTGATACACGAGCGGGTCATCCAACGGTTGCTATCAAGGGAGGCCATCTCGACGCATCAGTGCAATTTCAGGTATGGGATAGTAACGCCGACGATATTGAAATAGAGATGAATGATTTACACAATCGCTTAATGGCGGATAGGGACATATTGCGTAGCCAAGGTTTTTTAATTTTTAAGGCGGAACAAACAGCTACTTCGGAATATGTCGCTGACTTATCTATCTGGCGTAAAACAGCACTATTTAAGTTTTTGTACGAATATCAATATCAAGATAACGACGATGCTCTGGGGATCATTGCCCAAATTCCTATTAATAATGACCTGGAAGTTAAGGATTCACTTGACCGAGAACTCTCGACGGTTACCGACGCAATGCGAAGATGGGATGATGAGGAAGCTGACCCGCTAACGGTAACCGCTAATAGCACATCGCATGCAACCGTCCGTGGGATCAATGTCTTTGAACATCGACCCGCTGCCTGGCCAGGGGATGCAGTCACTATTGAGCGAACAAATCTGGATTCAATTGTCCCTCCGACAATCTATCCCACATTAAATGATTTTATTGACGCCGTCAGTGATATTTCCTCTCCTGACGAAAACGCAAGTGTCAGCTTCGCTTCCATCGAAGATTTTCTAAATGTATTAACCGCTGATGGGGCGACATTCGAACTCGGTGATCCCTTGGTCGATTACCAAGCTTATCAAATACTATTTGCAAATCCGATCCATTTGTTGAAAAAAAATGACGTCTTCCGGATCAGTTATCAAAACCCGACGCTGATTGCTGATGCTGTTGTTTATCTTCGGGCGAACGTTTCTTAAACATACTAACCAGATAAAACCGCAAGGTCTTAGGAGGTATTATCACCATGGCAGAGCAAATATTACCGGGCGTATCGATTGAAGTGCGACCCGAAGGATTGATTATTCCGGGACGCGTTAGCGTTGGCAATATCGGGATTATTGGAACCGCAAGTCGAGGGTTTGTGAACGCAGTGAAAAATGTGGGTAACCTGAGTGACGCATTTGCGCATTTTGGTAACTATGACGGTTATAGCGACAATCAACCCAATGAATTGACTTTAACGCGTGCAATGGAACAGGCTTTTGCCCATGGTGCACAGAATGTTTTTGCGGTACGGATCGCTTCTGGCACGGTTGAAACCGCCGGATTTATTCTAGCATCACCTGGCGGTGACTGTGTGCGTATAGCGGCAGATTCACAAGGGACCTGGGGCAACGATATTGAAGTGAATGTCTTCGACGCAGATGAAAATAGTTTTGTAAGCGACGAAGTGCATAACGGACCCGCCCCTATCACCTTAAATCATGCGGTGGTGATAGAGAGCGCTCGCAATCGGATCAGTGTATTTCGAGACCTTACTCAGCAAACAGGATTAATGGTGATTGTTTATAACGGTGGTGGGGCACCTGGCCCCGGACAAGTTGATATTAATACTGCTACTGGGCAGTTAACTTTTGCCGCAGGCGAAGATCCTGCCGGTGCCGATGTGGTTACCGCATCCTACGTGGTCAGTTCGGCCGATAGCGTAAAAGTCACGGCCAAACTCAATGGTAACGAAGAGGTTTATACCGTCGCTAGCGGCAATGACCTGGTCGCCGACATCAATGGTCAATCCAGTTTCCTAACTGCCACTGGGCTCGCAAATGTTAGCGAATTGCCGGATGTATTTAGTGCGGCTGATGACTTTCAATTGTTTGGTAGTGGTGCCAATACTCGTGGCGATAACGGTGCGATTGGTGCTGACTATATCGCCGGTCTCGATTTTCTCCTCAACGAGGAAACCCACATTATGGTTGCCGCCGGGCAAAGCCATACCAATATTGGCGCGCAACTTGCCGCCCATTGTAACGTAGCGTCTTCTGATACCAATAAACGTGAAAGGATCGGTGTGGTTGGGAGCAATTTAGCGGATACGATAGACCAGGTGAGCGGTCATCTGATCAATAGCGACCGCATGATATTTGTCGCTCCGGGTATTCAAGCAACCGATCGCACTAATAGTGAAACTGTCACTTTATCGGGTGGCTACGCGGCGGCGGCTGTCGCCGGTATGATGTCAGGGCGATCGGCACACATTAGTCTAACCAATAAACAATTGGTGGTGAGCGGATTACAGCATGATTATACCAATGTGGAACTGACTCAATTAGTGCAAAACCGAGTGCTGGCTTTGGAAAAGAAATTTGGTTTTAGGATCGTCAAAGGGATCACTAGTTCGACCAATTCTGCCTGGCATCAAGTTACCACGCGTCGCATTGTGGATTTCGCGAAATTTGGAGTTCGCTCTGCAGCCAATCCTTATATTGGTTTATTGAATAATGAGAGAGTACGCAGTGCAATGCGCTCTACCATTAATAGTTTTTTAACCGAAATGGTCGATGATGAGAAACTCGTTAGTTACGAATTGGAAGTCACAGCAACCCGCGATGAAGAAATTAAGGGCATAGCCAGAGTTACTTTGGTATTACGTCCAACCTTCAGTATTGACTTTATCAAAGTCACAATGTTCCTCGAATAGGAGAGTTAAATAATGGCAAACACCAATGTACTAACCGGAGGTCAAGGCACTCTAACGTTTGCACCGTTAGATACTCCGCCAGGTAAAGATGCAGAATCGATTATTGCAGCTTACGAGATCCAACAGGCTGTCGGCCGAGTGACCGGGATTTGTTTACGGATACAGACCGATCTCGAAGAATTTCATGAAATTGGTTTTCGTCATGTCACATCCTTGCATGAAGGCAATATTCACATCAGCGGTAGTATCGAGCGCGCCTATATCAACGGTGCACTGATGGGATTGTTAATGGGACGCAAAGCGTTTTTAGACGACGCCAAAAGCAAGCGAACCTTTCAACCGGAATTCAATATGACTATTCAAATGAATGATCCTTCGATCCAGGGTCTAGCGGAATTGGTGGTAAGCGGTGTGAAATTCGAAAACTGGAATTACAACATGCCAGAAGACGAATTTATTATGGAGCAGATCACTTTTAAGGCTAAGAGTATCGACATTCTCGACATTGAAGATACCGTCACTATAGGACCGGTTTTTGTTGATTCATAACGGCCGTTTCCTAAACGGTTGATTCATAAAGAATAGGGGAACAACCATGCAACTGAGTAGTGATGAACTCTTGGCCGGAGGTAGTATGCAACATGAAATATCGATCCCGGCTGAGCTATTGAAAAACAATGACGATGGCGGCTCGGTCACGTTGCAGCCGCTGTCAGTTCGTGATCTTCAATTGATCGCGAAGGCCGCTAAAGAAGATGAAAATCTTTCCGCCGCTTTAATGATCCAAAAATCCTTAGTAACACCGTTAATGGAGTTGGACCAAATTTCGCGGTTACCAGCCGGGCTGGCTAAATTTTTGATCGAAGAAATAAACAATATCAGTGGGATTAGTGCGTCAAGAAATGCTCTCGAAGAAATGGTTCAAGCGCCGTTGGCAAAAGCGTGTTTTGTACTTGCTAAAGAGTTTGGCTGGACACCCGAAGAAGTCAGTGGAATGACTATAGGACAAATTTTGTTATTTCTGCAAATGAGTCAAAAGTCGGAGCAATTAGCGTGAGTTTATTGACTCAATTTAAGGACGAAAGAAGGCATATCTCTAATGCGTTGCGGGGGGCTTCTTCACCACATTCATGGAGGCAAATGATCGCGCCACAGGTTAAGTCCGCAATGGAAATTGGTTATTGCTTTAATTGGATTAAACAGGTCGAGATTGAACCCCGCCTGCATTCAAGTCTGCTTGTAGGAGAATGTTTGAGCAACATGTTCTGCGAAAATGAAATAGAAGGCGATTCGCAAAACATCACTGAAAAAACAAGCAATCTAGCGGCAATAAAACATCCGATATTTGAAGCAATAAAACCCGGTAAAGAAGTTTTCGTAGCCTCTACTAGTACTAAAAAGAAAGCGCTATTTGCAGGGAATAAAACTGAAACACAAGCTAGTCTAACTAAAGGTCGTAAATCCACTAGTAAATCTAATAGGGTTAAAAATAGACAAATTAGCCAGATCTATTCTCAGCAAAAAACGGTCACAGTGAGTTGTTTAAATCAATGGGTGAATGATAGGGACCAAAAGTTAATCAAGGTAAATAAGGAAAAAGCTAAAGAGCCTTTATCCTCTCAAGTTAAATCGCCTTTCTCTCCAGTCAAACTAGCCGACAAAAAACAAATAAGATGTTTGCAACCGTCACTAGCGAATAAAAATCACTATCGCGCCAGGTGGCAACAACAAATTAACCAGCGAGTAGAAAAAATTCTTAATTGCATCCAACAAAAAGATTGGGCAGCAAAGAGTAAGCAGAAGACGGCTTTCAATGAAACGCGTACGGCGAACAAGATATCCACTTGGGAACAACAAGTATGTCGAGAAAATGAATCCTCGAAAAGAATATCGACCGATCTTCTCAGAGCGATCGATAAAACCCAACAAAAGCCGAGTCGAGATTTTACAGTCCTAAAAGAACGACATTATTCAAAGCGACTCAATGAACCAAAAACATTACCTGAAGGAGAGTCTAGTAGTACCTGGCCATCATCATCGCGACCTGAGAGCAACAGACAATCGCTAAAAAACAAGCAGGCGAGCAACAACAGCCAGTTAATTGTCGAGCAATCGCAATCAACGAATAAGGCTGAACTAGTCACGCAAAAGCAAAAGATTGACCGAGCGAATAACCAAGGGGTGGAGGATAAGAATAAAAAATCCAGGGCAAATGAGTTTCCCACTATTGAATCACCAGAGTTCCCTCCGGTAAAAAAACACATTATCGAAGAGTTGCAGGCTTCCGGTAAAAGAACAGCGCTAAAAAGTGAAACCAATAAAATCGAGGAGTGCGGATTCGAATTAAATGAAGATGAACTAGCCGAAACGCTTAAACGAATTATTGATGAGCAGGCACGTAGACAGGGAATTAATGTGTAATGACTTTTATAAATAGATTATTCAATATGATTTTCCGTAAAACTGAATGTCAGGAGAGCAACAATGCAACCGATGCTTGATGATTTAGCGTTACCTCAGGTTCAAGTGATCAGAACTTATGACAAGCGAATGCTATCGGAACATCGGGCTACTGGAATGGATGGTAGTTTCTTACAGAATATGGGAAGAAAACCAGCCTGTCTAATGCTAGCAGGTATTGCCTCGGGACTAGATGCCTTACAGTTTGTAGAAAAGTTAGACGATAAATTTAACCAGGGGCAAGCAGTGACTTTTATTACTGATATTATCGCTGATTCAGATATCGAAGAAATGTTAATCGATGATTTGAAATGGGAAGAATTAGCAGGAAAACCCAATCGGTTTGCTTATGTCTTAACCTTGAGAGAGCACATTGAACCTGTCGAACCAGAGTCAGTTTCCGCGCTAAATGCGGGGATCTTGGATGATGCAAATAGTTTACTCGAAGATTTAGTAGCAGGCTTGGATTTGGGATTAACATTTCCAACGGGCTTGGATCAGTTTTTAGAACCGTTGGCCGGGTTACTAACACGGCTGCAAGAATTTAATCGAAGTACCAATCAAGGAAATTGATTTAAGTCTCGATTAATCCCGTTTAACAGTTATAGTACGAGAGGAACGAACTCATGGCAGCAGATAACTTATTTGAGGAACTGAAAGACGTTCTGCAAGAATTCAAAGACTTTCTTGACGAAAATGTCAGCGTGATTCAACCGGCAGTGGCTGCGTTAAAAGCCATTCTTCCGGATCAGATCGACGATCTATTGACTAAATTGATTGACCTGATTAATAAATTAAAGACTGAGATACAAAATCTTGATGTCGGTTCCATTCCAGGGTTAGCAGAGGTGTCCGATTTTACCAGCAAAATTAAAGCCTTTTTAACCGCGGCGAAAAATTTATTACCAGAAGAAGCCGATGAAATTGACGAAGTGTTAGCGGTTGCTGATGTGATCACTGGACTTCCTTCGTTAGATGATATTAAGACAGAGATCATCGCGTTACTCGATGCCATCAATGGTCACCTTAATACTTTAAACGCGTAGTTATTTTCGGATCGGACGATGGAGCGGATAAAACCAATGTTAGGAGAAATCGAGTTGCGGCAAGTGCAGCAACTTGATATCGATGCTGATCAAATTTTGACTCGGCATGATATTCCTGGCCTAGAGGGAGACTTTTTTCAACAGGAGGGGAGACGTGCTAGCAAGATTACGGTTTCGGGAGTGATTTCCGGCGCTGAATCTGGCGAGGGATTAAAACTGCTACGTGAGCAATTTCGAACCGCGGAACCAGTCAGTTTTGTTTCCGACATTATCAGTGCAACCGATCTCAATGAAGTACTGATTGAAGATATGGAAGTGACGGAAGTGGCCGGCAAAGCAAACCGGTTTGAATATGCTTTTACTTTGCAGGAATTTACCGCGCCTCCAGCTGAACCAACCGAACCAACACCGATTATTCCGGTTCAGCCAAAAACCGCTACCTTAGTGGTTGAGGTGATTGTCGAAGGCGATCCCAATTTTGACTTTTCACGGGTTACTGTCACATCCAAAGATAATGCCGATGCCAACGCCGGTAATCAACGAACACTGACGAATCGAAATAATAATATCTGGACAGAAGAAGATTTTCCCGTGGGAGAATTTACGGTTAAAGCCGTTGTTTCGGACAGTCAACAAATGGAAGGCAGTGAACAGGCCAGGGTGAGAGACGGCGAAACCACTCAGGTCACTATTAGATTAAGAGCCGGTGTTGTTATTGCTAAAATGTTTATGATCCATTTTCGCTTTGATAGTGCCTTCACTGAACCATGCATGCTGCAAGTGTTAAAACAAGTTAGCGAATTTGCAGCGGCTAATAGCGAGCATAAACTGGTTATAGTGGGTGAAACCGATTTGGCTGGGCCAGTGGCTTATAATCAATCGCTGTCCGAGCGCCGCGCCCGCAGCGCTTTTTCAGTGCTCCGCTTTGCTAACAACAATCAAGCAGCGGTCGATGAATGGGATCAGATCCGTCGCACTCGAGTTTCCGGTGTGAGTTTAGGCGACAGCTGGGGCACCCGTGAATACCAGCAAATGTTGCAGGAATTAGAATTATATAATGGCCGAATTGATGGCAATCATGGCGGCGCGACCGACGATGCGGTAAAAGAATTTCAAACTCAAAATGGATTAACGCCTACGGGCCGTGTGGATGATTTGACATGGCCGGTGCTGATTCAAAAATATTTAGAGGTCGTTAATCTGTCTGTATCCGACAGTCAATTTTTGCCCAATTGTCCTAATGAGATTTTAAAATGGTTGGGTTGCAGTGAACTAGATCCCGTACGTGATGTGACTTTTGCCTGGCGACCTAATCGGCGTTGCGAGTTTTTATTTGTACGCGATACATCACTACCCAGTGACGTTAAACAACCAGATACTTTTAATAAGCCAACACCGGGTTCAGTCAATAGCAGCTGGTGTTTAAACCCAAGCAACGTATCGACTCGTTGTTGTTTTGTTAAACCTCATGTAGGCAATGGTAAGGAAACGTGCACCAGATCACGAGATCCCTGGACAAGACAGGTCGCGGAACCACAACCAACGTTTATCGTAAAAGGTTCAATAAAATTTAGCGATGGAAGCCCATTTGCTAACGGTAAATATACCTTGATCGCGCCCGACGGTGAATTTATGGATGGCGAAGTGCCATCCAGAACCAGTACCCAGAGAGCTGGAACTGGAAAAAAGGGCACTGCCAAGCCAGATGGAAGTTTTGAATACGTGCCTCCTTCACAGCCACCACCAACAGACAAACGGAAACGTCCGGGAATTTTTACCTTGGAAGTCGATGGCGATTTTGTTGCCCGTTTGGAAGAACAAACGATCGAAGAGGCAAAAGGACCGGTAGTTTGCAAACGATTAGCATCAGACACAGACGAACTGAATGTCATTATTGTGCCCACGACTGTAGCCAATATTATACCATCGATCACCAATCCGCCGATTGTTGTGGTAAAAAAAACCCATACCAATCCACGCCGTCAACCGGTAACTTTAAGAGTCAATCAGGCGTTTACCGGGACCGGTACTTTCAATCGAACACCGGTTGACCGAGTAAACTTTTTTAGAACAGCTGCAGGTGGCACCGCTTTGCTATTTAATGGTGTCGAAAATGTATTTACCGATGCCGAACTTCTTATTGGAGTGACTTTATTTGCCGAAGGTGGGCCTAATCCGAGTACCGCAGTAGATGATGTAAGTTTAACTCTTTTAATAACGGCCAACGGGCAAATTGGACATCTTGACACTGAACGAATGACTTCGGTTAGACTAACCTTGGACATCGCATTAAGTCGTCCTGCTGCGGGTGGTGATCCTACACCTATGTCACAGGCCGACAAAATTAATCCAGGACGTGCTTTACAAGAAGATGATCCAGGATTTGCCCATCAACGCGCCATGGTTATAGTACGTAAAGCAGAACCCAGTGCAATTAACGTCAATCTTGAATTAACCACAATGAACAATAATGTGCGATTGTTCGCCGAGGCCGATGAAGTCCCGGCAGCTGGGCAAGTTCGGCTTGTGCCGCCACTTCCCATCGCTAATTCGGTAATTCCAGCTCAGCCGACGCCTCCGGTTGCCAATGTGATTGGCGCAAAATTTTTCGTAGAAGGCGATATCTTTAGTGCTGGCCCGCGTGACACCGGGTTGCAATTGGGAATTCAAGCGTTGGAGCCTGATGGCGACCGAGTCAATATTACGGTGATTCAGGTCGAAGTAACCGATCGAAATGTTGCTGCTGGCGTTAATTTTGTGCGATTTTGTCTTTGGGATAATGCGTTTAATGCTGCCGGCACATTGTTTAACAATCAGGCAGAAGCCAATAATTTTATTGGCGCTGATACCAGGCGTTTTCATATTCGAGTAAGAGACGCTTTAGCCAGGGGCAATGCAACAGCGACTGCTAATTGGCGTACTACTAATCGAACCGGTAATAATCTCGACGCACCAGCCAATCAGAGCGTGACTTTAGTTGAAACTCCGGCTAATTCTGGCACATTTATTTCTCGTGGTTTGATGCTGGTAACCGATACTCGGGATCAAAACCAAGGTACTCACACTGGATTAGTTGGCGGCGCTGTAGTCGCTCGCGGTGCTAACAATCATCGCATTCGTCGCGGCGATTTACGCGGTACTCTAATTTCCGAATATCTGGTGGCCGGTTTGAATCCAATGCCGACTCGGCCAAATGTTTTTCAGCGTACGCCGGATGATCGCCGTCGTTTTTCTGTTCAAGTTTTTGTGTTACGCGCTGCCGTAGGTGGAGATGGTGTTATTCCTACTGGCGCTGGATCGGCACTTTATACAACGGATTTGCGGGTCATACGTGAAACTTACGCTCGTATCGGTCTGGAAGTTGATACTGTCGTAAGACCCGGTACGCCCGCAACCGACATAGTGACGGTCGGTGCTGACAAGGTCGTTCTAATCGATCCGCCTGCGGGTGTTAACCCGGCCGATATGAACTTTGCAAATGAAACAACAATCGGAACAGCTCATCCAGCAGTTGCCAATACTACCCGAGTATTTTTTGTTGATGGACTTGCCAGTGGAAACGACGGCGAAGCTTGGTCAGATGCGTTGGCTCCTGGTGCCGACCCCCGAAATTCCACTGTGTTTACCATCCAATCAACCGGTCCTTACGCAGCAGCTCACGAAGTCGGGCACGTGTTAACGGATCGTCGCGGTTCTGTCGCAACAAGCGGGCATTATAACCAAGTCGGCTTACCTGCAGGAACTCGTTTGCAAATTGGTCAAAATTTAATGAACCCGGTTACTATTGGCGTCGAAAGAGTCAATGCTCCAAAACGGCTTTGGGATGCCAATGACGGCGATGCTTTTAATCAAGTGACGGAGATCCTCGGTTCGCGTTTTATCCGGGCTTTTTAAAATAGGAGTTTAGTGAGAATGATTTATCAACAGGAGTTTTAAAGTGCAGCTAGCAGAAAAAACAGTGCAGTTACTCGATATTATGAATGCCGAGCATGTCAGCCCGGATTTTATTGAATCAGAATTCAAAGGATTTAGTAAAGCGGTAAAAAATAAAGCAGCCCATAAAATCGCAACCACTTTCGAACCGACACCATCGGCCAAATTATTAAAGCGCTTAATGTTTATTCGTACAGACAAAAATCTACAAGATATTACCAATGCTTATTTACTTAATCTTAATTCATCGAATGTTGATGTTCGCCGAGCTTGTCTCTATGGATTACAGGAACTTGGCCATCCTGCTATTAAGGACTTTGCTCTCAATGCGTTAAAAGACAATGACAACAATGTACTTGTCGCTGCAGCAACGATATTACTTGAACAGAAAAAACAGGACAAAGCGATAATTAGTCTATTGAAACAATGTTATCAATGTCATAAAAGTGATGAGAAATACTATTCGTTTGCTCGGTTACTGGAAGCACACAAATTAGATTATGGAATCGAGCATGATTAAACCCGCCTACAAATTAACCATCGGCGGCCAATTGGTCGATACAACTGATGAACCGCAAGCCAGTACAGTAGTTGATCTTAAAGTGCAACTGGATATGAACGTGGCTACGGACATTTTTAAATTGAAACTTGGCAACGTCGGTCATTTAAAACCCGGACGAGAAGACGATGCAAAAATCGAACTGGGTTATGCCGATGCCGAAGGGGGACTAGAGCAAGTGATCGCTGGGCAAGTCGATATCGTTAATCAAGGCTCGCTTGAAGATCTAATTACTGGCAACAGTGCTGCGGCAATTTTGCTAAATTCGTTTACCGATAAAACCTTTGAAAATAAAACTGCAGGCGATATCGTGCAAGCGTTAGCCAGCGATGCCAGCGTCGATGTGGATAACGCTGAGCCAGGGATAATTTTTCCCGCCTATGTTATCGATAGCCAAAAAAGTTTCTATCATCATATGAAAGACCTCGCCGAGCTATGTGGTTTTGATGCGTACTTTAATAGTGACAACAAAATTGTGTTTAAGAAATTCCTTAGCGGTAACATCATTCATATTTTCGAACACACCAAACATATCCTCAATTTAAAAGTGGAGACGACAGCACCATTGGCCGGTAAGGTCGAAGCTTGGGGAGAAAGTGGCACCAAAAACGGATCAGAATCCTGGGCATGGCTCAGCAAAGATTTTGATGCTCTTAAGGGGAGTGCCGGAACCGGCTCGCCTACCTTATTGTTACAAGAATCAGTGTTACGAACAGGACAAGCCGCCGCAACCGCCGCCGAGGCCCTGGATACCAAAATTAAGCGAGATCAGGTTATGGGGACACTACTTAGTATGGGACGACCACAGGTTCGACTGGGTGATGCGATCCGACTAAAAGATTTACCCGAGTCTGAATTGAATCAAATTTTTCAAGTGAGAGCTGTGACTCATCGTATTAACAAAACCATAGGATTTACCACCGAGATTAAATTTCGCTCGATTAATTAATAGCGGCTGATAAAAGGAATAGATTAATGTCGAACATAGTCAATACCATACAAGCCATCGTACGCGACGAATTGCGCAGCATGCGTACTGCTGAGTTAGGCCTAATCAAAAAAGTTTATCCCCACAGTGGCAAAGGCGATAGTGATAATTACGGTTGTGATGTCGAATTGAAAAACAGCAAATTGTTGTTGAAACGAGTGCCCTTGGCGACTGATCGGATCGGCACTGCCGCGATACCCAATATCGACGATCTTGTATTGGTTACTTTTGTTAAAGGTGACGTTAATCAAGCGATTATTATCGGCCGTTTATATAACGACCAAGATCGCCCACCACTTAACAATAACGATGAAGTGATTTTTAGGTTACCGTTAGACGATGCGGATAACAAAACATTAAAAGCCGCTATCCGCAACTTGCAGTCCAAGGGCTCCGAACCACGTGAAGTGATTGTCGAAATGCCACCGAAAATAACAGTGCGAATTAGTGATGGAACCGTAAGAGCTACCGCCGGCAAATCAGAAATGAAAATTGATCAAACCAACGATACGGGCGGCACGGTTACCGTGACCACCGGGCGTACCAAAATCACCATGAATCAAGACGGCGATATCAAAGTCGTTGGTGCCGGATCAATTTCATTAAAAGCGACTAAGGACTTTACCGTTGAAGCAATGAATATATCACTTAAAAGTCAATTAAAAACATCGATAGAAGCAGGAACAGAAGTCCTTGCTAAAGGAGGCGTAACCGCAAAATTACAAGGCGGCGCCTCAACCACGGTACAAGGCGCTACAGTATCAGTGAAAGGAATGACATCCTTTTCACCATAAGACATCGCTGCGTATCACGCGCGTCGTCAGAAGGCTACAAACTTATGGAAGTAAACTGCAAATGCCTTGTTATCGGAGAGAAGCGTTAAGAGTTGAAAGAACAAACGAACAAACAATCAAAGGATATTCAGATAATGCCAGGAATGCCAGTAACAATAGGGACCATGGTGATAGTTTCTCCCGGTGCCGCAGGTCCTCCGGATAGCGGTACTATTATCGCCGTTTTACCGCCGTTTGTGATAGCAAATGGAATGCCACTGGCCACTTCGGGTTCGTTGTGTTTAATGATCAATTCTGTGACCGGTGTTCCTTATTCCATTCCAATCGGACCTCTGGCGAGTAGCGGTGTTTCGGTCAGTGGTAAAGCTCTGGTGCGAATGGGGGATAACATACCATCGCCGCCGGGGATCATGACCATTTTGGGACCGCCGGCAGCGCCATTTATACTCGACCAATGGCCGCCCTGATGATACTGAATAGAACTGAATGATAATGAATAGAATAGAATGAAATATAAATTGAAGAATTGAATTGAAGATTTTTGACGAAGTAAATTCTAACTCTAACAAAAGACTGGTGAGGTATTGATTTTGGCACTACTCGATGCACGATTTGGAACCGATCTGCAATTGTTGACGAACCTTGAAAATCAACATGACCGTGATATTGGACGGGATCTCAAAACTCAGTTCAGAGAAGAGACTGCACAGGTCGATTTAAAAACCTTATCCGGAGTTAAAGACTTGCAACAATCACTGCTGTTGCGATTTTTAACCCGCGTCGGCGAGCTGGAAATTCTAGGTCATCCAAATTACGGCTCACGATTACACGAGTTAATCGGTGAATTAAATTCAGAAACCAATCGTAACCGAGCCAAGCTATTTGTTTTGCAATCAATATCTGGTGAGCCTCGTATTGAAAAGGTTTTATCCATTGCAGTCACACAAAACAGCAGTGACCCCAATCGAGTCGATATTGATATGTCGCTTAAAGCGATTGATTTTGATACACCATTTAATTTGGTGTTTCCCTTTTTTCTTGATACGGGAGTAAGTCCATGAATCCCGATACACTCAATCTAATCGAACGTCCCTATCAAGAAGTGGTGGACGATATTTTAGTCGCGTTAGTCGGCGGCGTGGTGAACGAACCGATATTTTATGATACCAAAGCCGATCTCTACCCTTTGTCGCAACTTGCCGAAGACGTTCGTGGCATTACTGGAAAATTCGAGCAACGAGTTAACGGCGAATTAAAAACACTTGCCCACAGCTTTCAAAAAAACATCGACTTTATTTATGATGCGGATAAAAATGCAATCATCTGGCAAGAAGGTAGTAGTTCGCCGGTCGACGAAAGCGTTTTCTTTGTTGATTACTTTCGTCCCGAAACCGATTCACCTTTAACCGATATAAATGTTGGTAGCGTGATACGCACGCTGAGTGAAGCGATTGGCCGTGAAATCGCTACAGTGTACGAGCAAATTAATCTTGCCTATCTTTCCGGGTTTATTGATACGGCGACTAGTACCGCGCTTGACCAAGTGGTTTCTATTTTAAACATTCAGCGCAAGACAGCCGACTTTGCGATTGGGCTGGTAACTTTTTTTCGCGACCCGGAGATCATCGGCAATATCACAATTCCATCCGGTACCTTATTAGCGACAAGTAAAGGTGAAACAACATTCGAAACCACCCAGTTGCGTACTTTACAACGTGGACAAGCTCGTATTGACGTCCCCGTTCGGGCAACCAATGATTTTCGGAGTGAAGCGGGAAAAGTCGACCCGGCATCGATCACTGAATTGTCACAACCGATCGCAGGGATTGCTCGCGTCACTAATTTTGAAGCGACGTTTCTCGCCGCTAAAGATGAAACTGATGAAGAGTTACGTATTCGCGCCAAAGCGGCTTTAAGAGCATTGGGTAAAGCGACGCTCGCAGCATTAGCCAGAGTCGTTTTTGAAGGACGCGGCAGTCTACTCGAAGTATGGGACCCCAACGGTCCAGAACTTAAGCGATCGGATCCAGGAACCGCAGTATTACTTATAGAGGCCGAACCGGAACGGTTTCCCAGTTTGCAATCGGCGATTAATGAGACCCGTGCTGCAGGAGTGGATGTGAGTCTGGTGGCACGATATGTATTTTTTAAACCTAAAATCGTTGTGCAAATTTCTCCAGGAATCACTAACCTCGGCAAGGAAAAAATAAAGCTGGAAATCACTTTGGCTTTACAAACCTATGTCGATGTTTTATCGAGCGGCGACCCTGCTTTAGGCCCCGAGTTACTCTCTGCGGTGAAATCAACCGCGGACGTGACTAAAGCCACAATTGTCGACGTTATCACCTGGAAAAGTAATGTAACCCAGCCGGGGACCTCTCAGCTGGTGGACAGTCTTTTAGGTTTTATCGCGGAAACTCCAGCGAGTGATGAACAAGCTTTGCGTCAAGGAATAGAAACTCTGCTTAATGAAGAGAGCCCGGTAGTACCCGGAACACAACGTATTCCTGATCGTAGTTTGGTTGAATCAACTAATCAAAGTCGTGCGGCGACCGATGGCGAAATCGAAGCGGGCGAGTTTCAAATAATAGCCATTATCGATTCTGATAATTGGTGGGTTTCGTTGGATATTGAAGACGCCGATATTTTATTGCAAGAAGATGGTAGTTAGCTCGAAGGCTGGAATGGAAAATAAATTGAACAACGGAGTGAGCAGAAGAGACAGGCATGGCAACCAAAACTGATCGTATTATGAGCTATTTGCCAGCAACCTTTAAGGCGGCTCAATCTCGTTCGCCTTTAAAAGCTGTAGTGGATACGTTTGGTACTGAATTGCTTAATGCAGAAAATAGTTTAGCTGCTCTGATGCGTGCCCATTGGGTAGACCATGCCGATAATGGAGCACAAAAGATTGATGATTTAGCTCAACTCGCAGCGCTTTATGGTTTGGCTCCGCGTGTTGATGAAGATGTAGAAGAATTTCGCGAACATTTAAAACAATACGTCAAGACGCTTTTGCAAGGTACTGTTACAGTTCAAGGGCTATTAAGGATTAGCGCGATTAATCTAGGTCTAACAATTGCCGATGACTACGAGGATATGGATTCCTGGTGGACGCGAGAAAACGATCAATTAACGTTGTTGCAACATTGCGGCAACGATGCGACGAGTAAATTATTTAGTAAGAGTCATCTTTCAGCTAGTGGCCAGTCTGCTAAAGCCGCACACACTAGAGGGACCGTTTCACTTAGCGAGCCTATTGATCTAACCAGTGATGATGCTTTTAGCAGTCGAACGCTACGCATAAAAATCGATAACAAGGCTAAAGTTACCATCGATTTAATCGCGGCAGCTGTTGACCCAACGGCCGTCACCGCCAGTGAAATTCTCGAGGTTATTAACAATGCATTTGCGGAAAAAATGGCGAGATTGGAAAATGGTCACCTTGTTTTAACTGCGCTAACAGTGGGGGCGACCAGTCAGCTTATCGTGGAAGAACACCCCAATGACGCCGCACCATTACTACTAGGCCTTTTGCCTCATATTGCGAAAGGTCAGGCCATTAGACAGGCTACTTTTACCAGTCCTGTCGATCTCTCAGGCAGTAACGATGTAACCAAGTCGCGATATTTAAGGCTAAGAATTGATGGCAACCAACTTGAAGAAATTGATTGCGCCGGCGCTATCCCTGCGTCAACCACATTAGATGAAATCCGTGACGCAATTAACGCTAAATTTTCACCAGCAATTGCCAGCCACGATGGCCAATTTTTAACCCTGCAATCATCGAATTCTGGAAGCGGCAGTAGCATTGCTTTTCTAACTGCTGCAGCACAGGACGCAGTCGTAAAATTATTCGGTTCACCGCCTACGGTGGTCAATGGTTACGATAAATTAGCTGCAAAAATAATATCGCCACATGATCTTAACAATGGTGTAGACCTGAGTGAAGTTTATATTCTGCGCATTCGTGTCAATACCAGTACTGCGGTTAACGTCGACTGTCGTGGGTTAGAGCCCTCGAATTCGCAATTGCCAGAAATCGCTAATGTCATCAATGACACTTTAGGTAAGAATGTCGCTAGCCACAATGGTAGAACGTTAGTTTTGACCTCAACTACCCAGGGAGTAGGGAGCAAGCTGATACTCGAGCATGTTGGTGAAAACGATGCCGTCGATCGACTGTTCGGGATCCGAACTCGTAGTGCTATCGGACATGCGGCAACTAGTGCGCGAATAATCGGAGACATCGACCTAAGCGCTGGTCGCAATTTGTTCGCAAGTTACCTGCTTAGAATTGCCCTGGATCATGGCATCTCCATCGATGTAAATCTGTCCAGCCTTGCTAACAATTCTAACAATGTTTCTTTAGACGAAATGACTGATGCGATCAATAGTGGGTTAGGTCAAACCATTGCCACTCATGATGGTCAGTTTGTTAACTTAGCCAGTATTAAAGTTGGTAGTGCAAGTGCACTAAGCATTGTACCGGTGGAGACCAAGAGACTGCGACGTTTTGTCACTCGTGCAAAAATCATCGATGAGGCGAGTGACAAGGTATTGGGTTTTAACTCGATAAAAGTCAACGGACAAGAACCTGTTGCAGCTCAAGTTAGCGGAACTATTGACTTATCCCGTGGTGTCGACTTAAGAAGCGCGCAATATTTATCCATCCAAATTAATCAGGATCCTGCGGTAACCATTAATTGTGCCGGGCCACGTCCACGAGCAACATTGCTCGCCGAAGTGATCGATAGTATCAACACTGCACTGATGCAAAAAGTTGCCATTGACACTAACGGCTTTTTAAAACTTATTGCACCTGTCAACGGTGAGTCTGAGGATGAAACAAGCCAAAGTCGAATCGAATTCCATGCACCGCGAGTCACCGATGCACTTGATGTCTTGTTGTCCGTACCTTCAGATTTAGTACGAGGAAGCGACGCAATGGGCGTCAGTTTTGTCGCTACGCAAGATCTCAGTAGCGGTGTTGATCTCAGTACCAATCATACTTTAAAGCTTAAAATTGATAATGATGGTCCAATCGAGATCAATTGCAGCGGACTGTTCGCTAATCAAACCACACTCGCGCAGATCGCAATCGCAATAAATATTGCTTTTGCTAAAAACTATGCCACTCACGATGGTACGCATATTCTGTTGACATCGCTTGTTACTGGCAGCGACAGTTTGGTTGAGATCCAGACGCCGGCAGCAGCCGATGCAACCGGGTTGATTTTGGGTATCGCTTCACCACGAAGTTATCATGGTCGCGAAGCAAAACCGGCGAAAGTTGACGGATTGATTGATCTTTCCAGCGATAGTATCGATTTAAGCGAGCGACGATTTCTGCAGCTCGGTGTTGATTCGAACGAGACTCAAACAGTCGATTGCGGCGTTAATGCAGTGAATCTAGAACAAGTCACTCGTAACGAAATTATCGACGCAATTAATTTGGCGATTGGCTCGACAGTTGCCACCGATAACGGCGGGTTCCTAACGCTGACGTCGACTTCTCTCGGACTCAGTAGCCGGATCAATCTGCAACCCCATACGGGATCTGATGCCCGTGATCTTTTATTCGGTGAAGTGGATAACGTTTATACCGGGACCGCTGCTGTATCAGCTCAACTAATAGGTGAAATCGACCTTAATCAGGGAGTTGATCTGAGCGAGCGAAATAAACTTAAGATCGCATTCGACGGTAATCGTCCAATTGATATTCATGTGTTCGCCGCTACACCAGGGACTAGTTTTGGAGAAGAAGTCGCCGATGCAATCAATGTACTCAATCCGCAATCCGCCTCTATAACAGAATCGGGATTTTTAGAACTTAAATCAGCGACTAGGGGCGCTCACAGTTCTATTGAAATCATGCCAGTTCGTTATCTAGAACTAGAAGAATACCTGCCTTTTGAACCGACTTCCCAACAAAAATTTGAAGCGGTCCATGGAAAGGCTTTCACCGTACAGAATGCCGGCGCGGCATCCGTGAATAGCAAGATTTTTGTGTTTGCAGCTCAAGGTACCTACGGTGCCGGTTTAGTTAATCATGATATCGGCTGGCAGCTGCGCGTTTTGGCTGCGATTCACCCAGGCGAAACGGTTACTTTTGGGGCGCATCCTCAATTAGGAATCGAAGCGACTATTACAATCGCAACTTCAGGCTTTACCCAGGGCAACCGAAAAATTGACCCTAAGGATTTATTTGTGGGACCACTGTTACCACAAATGCACGTCCCATCCACAGATACCTGGCATTTAGCTAAGGGCGAGGACAAAGTCAATGGGCTTATTTTAAATAATTCACTCGCACCCAATATTGTGAAACTTCAATCACAGCTGGCAAAACCTATAGACGCGAATCAGCAACAGGGCCCGATCAATGTCGATGTGGTTGGAGCTAATCTGATTGACATTAGTATTCCGCTAAAACAACTCAATTCTAATTTCGGCGTTCAAGGCACAAGTATAAATAATACTTATCAGTTTATTGGAAAACTGGTTGTGGAAGGTGATATCTTTAAATTACTCGACGCGAGCGCACAACCGCTGACTGAGTTAATCCCAGTGGAAAATATCGATCTGTCGCTATATCAAAACGACGTTGTGGTTGTTGCCGGGGTATTAGTCAGTGACCCTGCGGCTTTACTAGATGAGATTTTGATTGAATCAGTTGCGCGTCTGTTTGACGTTACCCTCAATCAAAAGACCCAAGGTGAACCGATAATCAACGAGTTTTACTCAGCGGTTACCCTTGGAGAAAATCTGGCGACGCTATTTTCTTTCGAACATAAACTAATTTTCAACCAAACGCCCTCAAAGTTAATTCGCGCCTCGCTACTCAAAAAGAACGCTATTTTGGAGTTAGCCAAAGGCCGTTCCCATTGGCGTTTTGTCGAATGCGATTCCAGTCGTTTCAACGAGTCTCATTTTAGTGACGAATTAGATCATTTTAGTCGCTTTGCCGGAGGTCAATCGGTTGAACAAGGTCTGTTGAATATTAGTCCGGTGGCATATCAACCACCTGCGCGGGTTGCAGCGGTTTTTGCTGAGTCGAATAAACAGTATATTCACTCTAATCAAATTAGCTTTGATTTTTTGCAGCGACAACCGGGAAGCGTTCGAGTGAATTTACCAAGTGATTTGGCACCGCGATTCGGCGGGCGTTTTAACCAAGCGATCTTTGGTTTGCCTTCGGACAAACCAGAAAAATATGAACAGGTTGTCACTGAACCAGCCAGCGATCCGAATTACTTGATTGACCAGATTAACACTAATTCGATTTTAGTTGTGGCAAAACATGTCGATTTTGTGCCAATTGGTTTTGCCGCTGTGACAATTCCCTTTGCAAAAGCAGCAGCATTTAGCCTCGGAAATTCAGCTACCTCCGCGCGTATTTTCTTATCTGAAATTGATGTTCCGGGGTTTATAGAACTATCTGCAAGCAACGTGGGTGATTGGGGGAATCAACTATCGGTCATTGTGTGTGATTCCGGCCCGGCTATTTTCGATTTGTTGATCATTTTTCCGGGTTCACGTTTTGAAAGCGCACGCCAAACAGTTCTCGGTGACGAGTTAACCGCTGTAGTAAATGAATCACTCAAGCCAGGCGCTATAGGTGTCAGGCAAGCGAAATCAGTCGGTGTTAGAGTGGAGGTCACCCGAGATAATTGTCTTTTTAGAAAAACATAAAACCATTAACGGAGGATCGGAGAGCTCGATCCCATTTAACAGGAGCTATTATTATGGCCACAGAATGTAAACCTTATGTTGAGTACGCCCCGGGTGATTTGATCACAGCGGAAAGTATGAATGAAATGCAGACCATGATCTGCAACGATATTCATACCCATGTTGAAGAAGGAATAGCCAGTGTTACCTCGGTAGAAACTGCAGAGAACGCCGAAAAACTCGATGGAAAAACCGCCGAAGAACTTTGCAAAGAATGGCTAGAAAAAGCCTTAGCTGCTATCCCTGCGCGCAGCGGCTATTTAAAAGTTTTTAAACGATTAAAGGATGATGAAGTCGCGGTGATTGAACATAATTTAAAGACTTGTCCTTTAGTGGATATTTATCGGTTATTACCATTTGAGGTAGTGTGTGCAATTGATGACGATAAGTCTAAACAAACCGTTAACTTTTTCCTTTATCACACTGGAGAAAAGAAAATTCCTGATCCTGAGTCTACCGCTGCTACCAAACTACCCGCGGTTGAAATAGAAAGTAGCGATTTTCCTGTTCAATTTAAGACACCGCTAGCTGAGGTGTTAGATATGTTTGATGTGCCTTTTACTAATGATTCGAGTTTGGGAGATCTGGAAACGGAATTGTGGAAAGCGATGTTTGCGCCTCCTAATGATGAATTTGATATGGATGATTATTGTCACTCTCCCTGGTTCGAACGTTGCTGTCGTGAAGAACGAACGGTAGAAAGTATTAAGAAAAAAGGCGATTGGGATGATTTATGGCTCAAAATCATGCCAGTTAAAACAGTTAATTTCCAGGCGACCAACAATGAACCTTTATCACCAAGAGATGTATTTGTCGCTCACTTTAATATGAATAATGTTGGTCTCAAGTGGGAAGCTAGTAGCGATGCAGGAACCGGTAATACAGGTGCCGATGGGAACGTAACTATTGAAGACGAGCAAAAGCTTATGGTACTTTTAAAAGTTTAGTAGAAGTAATTACTGAATCATGTCCAATGCGTGAATTACGTTAGGAAAAGGCTTGGATAAAAATGGTAATCTGAAATGATTTTAAATGATCGCTTTACAGGCAAGGATGTACTATTCAAAGGTAATCGCAGTTTATTGCTGCGGCGTATCCCTCATGACGCTAAAATTACTAATGCAAGAGCGAACATTATTCCAGTAACATCCGATGGATCAATCGGTCCGTCTGAAGACGATATTACTTTTAACAATAATCGAGGCGACAACGGCGAAGCGCTAACACGAGTTAATCAAACGCCAGGATGGGTTGAAATTGATTTTCATCGACGGGTGACTTTGATCAGTGTTTCTGGCACCAACTTAGATGGCGCTACACTACAGGTGGATATCGGTGGAGGCACTTTTATAGAGGTCAATCCCAACGGAGCTTTTAAAGCGCCTGGTGATGGAGATTTTAGTTTAACCGGAGTATTTCATCTATTACCTGGGTTAACCGTTAATCGGATTAAACTCACTCAAGATGCTGGCTTATCTCTGACAATATCCAATGTTCGTGTTCGCAATATTGCTAATAATGTTAGTCTGCGGATCGGAGAATCACCACCGTTTTTTTCTCAACCCGGAGATTTAGTTAGCCAACAATCAACGATAGAATTCTCTGAGTTACTTCAAGCAAGTCTATCGGAACTTAAAGCTGAAGGTGGCTTTTTCGAGTTACCATTTAATCTGCATTCGGATCGCCTTACTCGCCTCGAACTTGAAATCAATATTGAGTTACTCAACCAACAACAAGTGCTACCACCCGGGATCAATGAAGTTCAACTCCCTTTCGCTTACAACGCTGTTTCTGAGTCGAAAAGTAACAAACATGCGTTATCCATCCCGGTAGGCGCTCGTATAGTTAGTGAAGGGACAGGGGTTAAGATAGAAGGTAGTTTCGCGAATTCCAAAATTGTTTTTGGGAGTTTTGACGAGCTGGATAACGACTTACAGCTGGTTGATGTCGATAGCGGGATCACTCAAGCACAAGCGTTTATTGTTGCGGCTAGTGCCACGGCGAGTTTAAATAATCAGCAGCAAGACGTTGCGGTCGACGGGATTGACCTGCTTTTAACCAGTGTCAGCCAGCAAGTTACGTTGCAACTCGATTTGCGTGCAGATCTCGATGGTAAGCCTGATAACAAATCTTTGTTGTCACAAGTGGAAAAATTCAATATCGATATTGATAATGTTGCTACGCCGACTTGGACCAACATTGCATTGAATGCCCCGATCACCTTACTTTTAAACAACCAAGACAACAACGACAAACGTTATTGGTTGCTTATTCAGAGCTTGGATGGCGCCGCTCAATGGAGTGTTGGAGCATCTAAATTAAACACGTTTGCAGGATTACAGCAGTCGAAAGATGGTGGAATGTCGTGGCGAGAAACCACCGTTTCAAATCTTGAAGGCAGGCCCGAAGCACAATTTCGATTGCGTCAAAATAGTGAAACCTTTCATATCCCAGTGGAAGTTAAAATTGGTTCTAATGAACAAGCAAAACGGTTAAATTTGGCACAATTTGAACCCTTAGGCCAGATCAATTTCGCATTGAATTCAGAACAGCTGAGCAATACGATTAATGAATTTCTGCAAGACTCAGAACAATTGTCTTGTCCGCAAGGAGAGCAACTTGCTAATAGCGAGTTTGAGCTTGAACTTGATTTAAACGTATTTACTTTGGTCAGTTGGGAACATACAGGCGGTAGCATACAGCCCGTTGGTAGTCCGTTATCTGGAATAACTTTATCAGACGACACCTTGATCAGCGGTTTATCACAAACAGTTCCAGCAGTCGCTAATTGTCATTACGAACTAGCCACACGTGCGATCATATCGGGAGCGGATTCAAGGATTGAATTAATTTGGAGTGGTGATAGTTGTGATCCGATCCGCACTGACGAATTGATATTGCTTGAAAAAAATACACAATCGTCTTTTGGCTTATTGACGCCTGTTTATAGCCTACTAGTCATTGCGCCTGACATATTTACGCCTGTTTACAGGCTACGAGTCATTGCGCCAGAGTTAGCTACCCAGGTGGAAGTCAGACTAATTACACCGTCTAATAGCAGTGCTTTTTTCGATAGCGTTTCACTAATCGCCTCGCCACAAGCTATCGCTAATTTTGATCTTCAGGAAATTAACAAGAGTGGGTTTGTTGGATGGACAATATTACCTGAAAATGCCTTTGAGAATAATATACTCAATGTGAGGTTCTTTGACGGCGCATTGCAAATAACCAATAGCAGTACTTTCTTGCAGCCGGCAGCACTTTCACAATCGATCGATCTGGTAGCCAAAAAACAATTCGATTTAACATTTAACGGTACATCGACCATAAATGGTACTGCGCCTGAAGGTTTTCCTGAAATTCGTTTGAAGTTTTCGTCAGATAAGGGTGAGAGCAGGGTAAATCAATTGCTGATCAAGCCTGATAGTTCGACAACACATGTACTGTCCGGTACCATTCCCGAGTCCGTCAGCAAAGCAGAAATTCAGCTCGTGATCCCAAGAGATACCACTTTAAGCGTAGCCAATGTATCTTTTAACTCGGTAGAATTAAGAGACGTTCCGATTACTTTCTTATCGGAGGCTCCCGGGAATTTAACCGTTTCTGATCTAACTGTTGGTTATGAATTGCCGCAAGCGCCACTACCAGAAATACCAATGTCAGGACTTTGTGTTGCAACCCCTGCAGATACAGCACCTGGTGATCAATGTGAAGATGGCAAATGTGCAAAAAGCGACAAGAGTTATTGTTCTAATTGCCGAAAGCAGGCGGTAATAAAAGACGCTCAAGCCTTCAGATTAATCAATAATCAATCTACTTTGATTGGGTATTGTGAGAACTGCAGACAGCCATTAGTTCAAAACGGAGGCATACCAGTAGCGGAAACGACGCTTGTTCCGATCCGACAAATCGATCGTTCAAGGCTTGAAATTGACGATTCACAAATAGCGCTTTCCGAGGTTGATTATGTCGGAAAAGTTCGAACTCAAATATTAAACGAAAACGGGATCACTAGAATCACTCAATTAGCTAAAGCTGATCCAAAAATGTTAATGGAAATACTGGAAATTTCGGATGGACTCGCAGAAAGTTTAGTCAGTCAAGCTACAAAACTTCTAATATCTCACATATTAATTAAGTCAAATTAGGAGGTTTTTACTATGATTTTTGTGGGTATTGTTTTGGGAAAAACAGTTCGAGGTGATAGTCAAACAACTCTTAGAGAAAAAGGCTATTTGACTATAAAATTGGATTGAACTTTTGGATAAAATTAGTGCTTCATAATATCATGGCAGATTAGCGGCCAAAAAGGCTTGTAAAGAAAGACGAGCATTTGGCAAGTTGCTTAAAAAACAGGGTATCGCTCGTTGCAATTATATATGAGTTTATAAACCCCTAAAAAATCTCCGCGATATAGAACTAACCATCATTTATTTTCACTTTGATTTGCTTTTAAGCGGGTCATAAAGTACCCGCTTGGGTACTTTATGACCCGCTATAAAAGCTGTTGTAAAACTTAACTAATTATTTTTCAATGGGTTACCTCTGTCCAATCAATGGCACGGTTTCTGCTCAGTAAATGGAAATGCTGTAATAGGCAAACCATATGGAATTCCAAGACTGGCCATAGGTGTCAAGGGTGTCGATAGATTCTGAAGAAATTACTGCTTTGGTAATAGAGATTACCGAATATTTTGAGACCCATCCTAATGCAGCAGACAGTTTAGAAGGCATCACAAAATGGTGGCTAAAAAAAACAAGAGTCATTTAATTCTCAAGAGTCTGTTTTGCAGGCACTGGAATATCTTTGTGAAAATAGTGTCGTTATCAAAAGTATTTGTCAGTCAGGGAATGTGATTTATTCCAGCGCGAATAATAATAATGAATATAAGCTTGGGTCATACGCGACCCAAAGTAATGTTTTTTTATCGAAATATTAAGGCTAATAAACGGGCGTTCATTTTGCGACTGAATTTGTTGTTATCAAGGAACTAAAGATGACTAAAAAGAAAATGATTGGTAACTTTCACATCGACCTTTTTATCGAAAAGAAGGTCTAGGTAAGTATATGCTAGTTAATGCCATGTCACTATTATTGGTTAGGTTAAACCAATATATTCATCAAGCAGATGGTAACCCTTTAGGCACCGATGATCCTGCTATTATGGGGAACATCTCACAAGTAGACAGTGTCAATCTGACATCAGAACTCGAAAATAAAATTGTCTTGTCGCTAGTCAATATCAGCGAAGAAGCTGCGCTGAGAAACAATGTCGGCATTACAAAAAATCCAGGTGGCTCAGTTAGCTATCGAAATCCGTCACTGTATATCAATCTATGTTTTCTTTTTACCGCTAACTATACTAACTACAACACTTCAATTCGTCGTTTATCTCAAATTTTCGCTTTTTTTCAAAGCGAGAAAACGTTTCGACTAAGCGATAGTACCGATGCGTTAAGCAGCATCGCAAGGGATATTGATATCACCCTCCATATGGATTTGATCTCGTTAAACTATGAGGACGTTAATAATCTGTGGGGTTCTTTAGGCGGAAAACAACTTCCGTTTGCGATGTATCGGGGACGACTGCTTGAATTAAGGGAGCAAGGCGTTACTGGCGTCGGTGGAAGAATAGAACAAATCGATGTGCGTGGGCGAGGTAAAGTCCTATGAGCCGTTACGCCCAGTTATTTGATGTCAAAATCGAACATGCATATCACTTAAATTTTGGTGGCACACCTCATGCTGCTTTGAACGATGATGTGCGAGATTATTTAGCAAGACTTTATTCTAGCAAAAAAACGTTCTCGATTTTTCCATCTGCGGAGACAGTAAAAACACTGTCGGGTTATCGCATGATATTTAAGGAAACGAATACCGGATTTATAGTTGCTGTTGAAACAGGTGATGCAAACCAACCTAAAGTGTCGCTCGATGCAAGGTTTCTTTTACGTTTTGGTTTTTCATTAAAAGACAAGGCGTTCGCCAACTATACAGCTTTACCTCGAAGGAATGATGGATTGTTTAGCTTTTCGAATAATTCGGGTAACACTGCTGCGGACAATTACCTGAGTCGTCCGGTTGCAGATTTTAATCCAAGCAAAGTTTATGAGGCCGGCGAATTGTATCTTCGTTCTGTCCCGCCAGACGATGGTCTGTTTCAAGCTGTGCGTGATACAGGGCCCGCGGTATCGCCGATAGTGGGTGACTGGGTAGAAATCCCGTCCGACACCTATGATGCTACTGAGACCTATACCGCAGGCGATATCGTATTGCAGGACTATAGTGTTTACCGGGCTTTGGTCAACGGTCCCGGTGTTGATCTCAGCAACGTATCTGACTGGGAGTTGATAAGGCTGTTGGCCAATCAGTATGTCACCGATGATGACTATTTTACCTTGTATGGAGAACGTCTAAATCTTGATATCAGTTCCGCCGCCATTTCCGAGGCTAGCATTTTTGTTTACCGAGTCGATACCTCAGAGGAAATTCACCAAGCGCAGTTTATCGCTGAAAGTGGAACATTGGGGATGCTGCCTTTAGAGCTTGTTAATTTGCCCGCTGGTGTCTATCGGTTAGAGGTAAGAGATAGCACCGATAGTGTGTTGTCTGAACTCGACCAAGAATTTTACCTGGACCCGGAGGCAATCAATAAAGATTGGTTTGCCACCATTGATATCGAGGTTGGCAATGGAAGTTTTTCATTAATCAATGGCAGCGGAGAGTTACTGAATCCCAGCTATTTAATTGACTTTCTTAGCCGTTCTACCCGTTGGCGCTACGTTTTTCCAGGGCCCCAGACAATTGGCGCGGGAGCACAAGTGGTGCAAGAAGATCTTGTTGGTGAGGTGCTTGTAACTGACGCACCAAGGCCTCTCACACTTTTTGGTGAGGGCGTACTTTTGCAAACAGATTCCATTGCAACACCTACAGTTTTAGAAGAAATAATATTACCAAAACCGAAAGTCAACCGTATCCGTTACCAAGAATCGCAATGGTATTCAGAGATACATTTGTCCAACTTACCCATTTAAGGTAATACTATGGCTGCAAATTACAGAACACCCGGAGTATACATTGAAGAAGTTTCAAAATTTCCACCTTCGGTGGTACCTGTTGAAACTGCGATCCCCGCTTTTTTAGGATATACCGAAAATACCCAATTTAAAGGAGAAGTTTTAGTCAATAATCCTGTCCGAATAACGTCGATGTTAGAGTTTGAATCGATTTTTGGCAGGCCACCAAGTGTCGGTGCTTTTTCAATTAATATCGATGCTGATGGAAATGTGATTAGCGCTGTGAACGATCCAAACGAAGGGGTAAACGCCAGATTCCGTTTGATCAATGCAGTCACACATTACTTTCTTAATGGTGGTGGGCCGTGTTATATCATTTCCTTTGGCGACTACAACTCGTCATCTTTGAATTCGGATATTGTCGGCGCACACCTTAGTGGCTTAGGTGTATTAGCAAAAGAAGACGAGCCAACCTTAATTGTGATGCCCGATTTAAGCGGCATGCAAGCGACACCTCCAGAGGACGCCCCCGCAATTGCTGCCGTGAGGGCCAGTTTTCACTTAGTATTAATTCAGGCTTTAAATCAGTGCGCTGAACTGGGAGATCGCTTTTTGATATGCGATTTGTGGGACGGTCATGAGGACGGCGAACAAGGGATTAGCGCGTTTCGTGACGGTATGGGCACAAACAATATGAAATACGGTGCCGTTTATCATCCGTTTATTCGGACAACTTTATCGTGGCGGTGGGACCAACAGACTATTACGATTGCACAATTAGCCAGCCGAGAAGATGACGGAACCTTAACTCAGCCAGGTTTTTATAATGGTTTAACGCTTGCAAGTCTCGCTGCTGGCTCGGCAACCTCCAACCCGACTATTTATGGCAATGTCCGACAGGCATTAGATCGCTTTAGTGTGACTTTACCGCCAGCGGCAGCCGTAGCGGGAGTCTATTGTAGCGTTGATAGAACTCGTGGTGTTTGGAAATCGCCTGCCAATGAAAGTCTTGCGGCAGTGCGGTCATTGGATGTGGAAATCGACAATAGCTTGAATGATTTTATGAACGTGCATACCACCGGTAAATCGGTTAATGCGCTGCGTTTTTTCAGTGGCCGAGGAAATATCGTGTGGGGTGGACGCACACTTGCCGGTAATGATAATGAATGGCGTTATGTCTCAGTTCGACGCTTTTTTAATATGGTGGAAGAGTCAACCAAAAAAGCGTCACAGCCTTTTGTGTTTGAACCCAACGACGCCAATACTTGGGCCAAAGTTCGCGTAATGATTGAGAATTTTTTGATTCTCCAGTGGCGTGATGGTGCACTTGCTGGTGCAAAACCCGAACACGCTTTTTATGTTCGTGTTGGTTTGGGCTCCACCATGACCGCGCAAGATATTCTTGAAGGCAGAATGAACGTAGAAATTGGAATGGCAGTTGTGCGCCCAGCAGAATTTATTATTCTGCAGTTTTCGCACAAGATGCAGGAGTCCTAATGGTAAACAGGTTATAGCAATTTATATCCGTTTAGACTTTGTGAAGAAGTTAAATTTGACAATTATTATCTCAGGAAATTGAGTCATGGCATTTAAAACCCCCGGAGTTTACGTAGAAGAAATCGCCTCTTTTCCACCCTCTGTAGTTGCGGCGGAAACGGCTGTGCCGGCATTTGTCGGCTACACTGAAAAGTCACTTGACGAAATTGGAAATACGTTGAGTTTTATCCCCAAAAAAATCAAATCGCTGTTAGATTATGAAACCTTTTTTGGTAAAGCTTTTGTGCCATCCAGTTATCGTGTCACCATTGATACCGCTGCGGACAACGCTATTGTTGGGATTGATCCACGCGATGCATCAGATGCGAGCACACGGTATTATCTTTACGATAGCATTAAGAGCTTTTATCAAAATGGTGGTGGCGCATGCTATATCGTTTCGGTAGGTTCCTATAGCGATGCACCTGCTTACGGAGATATCACCACGCCGCTTGGCTTAGTCGGCGGGTTATCTCGTTTAGAACGGTTTGATGAACCGACCCTTATTTTGTTTCCTGATGGAGTTAGTCTGACAGACGTGAATCTAGGTACCTTGCAGGCAGATGCTTTAAGTCAGTGTGCTAACCTGCAGGATCGTTTTACTATCATGGATTTACGTAATGGCGATCAAGAAACATCACTGGTGTTGACCCCAATTGCAGACTTTCGTCTGCGGGTTGGCACAAGTAATCTGAAATATGGCGCAGCCTATTATCCCTGGCTGAGAACAACTAATATTCCAAGCGTTTCATTTAGCCAGATTGTATTTTTTGATACGACTCCTGCTGCGATCCCCGGCGGCACGATCGACACAATTAGCGGCGATACCGCAATTGATGCACTGACTGCCGGTGCGCGGGCGGCGAATGTGGTTGTAGAAGATGTTGTCAGTGCGGTGTCAGACTTGCTGTCTGCAGGTCACCCACTGACTCTTACCCGCGCAAATTTCACCGCGCTTTTGTCTCACTATAACGAGCTATTGGAAATTGTGCGCCAGACAACCGCCCCGGTGGATGCAGTACGTACTGCCTTTGGCAATTTGGTAGAGTTACCTCGAGCAGTCACGCTCGCATTTGGCACACTGGATACGGTAGGCTTTAGCGCTGAATTGGGCTTGCTTATTGATAATTTGAGTACAGACGGTAGCTTACTACGGACCATTGAGGAAATGATTTCTTTTGAAAAAAACTCTCAGGTCCGTGGCGCTATTGATAATGCTCGTACAGTGGGAAATGTTGAAACCGACTATTCTCCGTTAGACGGCACTTCTTGGCTAGGGATTAATGCCGATACCACTGCGATAGCCACAAATACCGCGACCTTTGGTGCGGCGACCTATGATCGTGCTCTCGGTGCTGGCGCCGTATTGGAAGGAATTTTTCAAAGGTTAATTGCCGGTATCTATAGTATTTTTGAATCGGCAGAGTTTTTAGCCAATGAAAGTGAAAAATCTCTATTTAACACACATCCACTGTTCGCTGCGAGCAAAGAGCAGATTGAAAGAACAATGGCGATAACACCTACTAGCGGGGCTGTGGCAGGAATTTACGCGACGGTCGACCGTACACGGGGAGTATGGAAAGCCCCTGCAAATTATTCAGTGAATGGTGTGAGTGCGCCGACCGTCAAAATTAACGATCAATCGCAAGGAGATTTAAATGTACATTCTTCAGGCAAGAGCGTCAATGCAATCCGTTCGTTCGCTGGCAAGGGTACCCTGATATGGGGAGCACGCACACTCGAGGGCAATAGCAATGAGTGGCGTTATGTTTCTGTAAGGCGGTTTTTTAATATGGCTGAGGAGTCGATCAAAAAAGCGACTGTGCCGTTTACCTTCGAGCCTAACGATGCCAACACCTGGGTTCGTGTACGAGCAATGATAGAGAATTTTCTTACCCTACAATGGCGCGCCGGCGCGCTAGCAGGAGAAAAACCCGCCCAGGCGTTTTACGTTAAAGTTGGTCTTGGTGAAACGATGTCGGCACAAGATATTTTAGAAGGACGCATGATTATCGAAATAGGTATGGCAGTAGTGCGTCCTGCTGAGTTTATTGTGCTGAAATTTGCTCACAAAATGCAAGTATCTTAATTCAATTAATTATTAAGGAAATATAATCATGGCTGACTATCCTCTTCCAAAATTTCATTTTCAGGTGGACTGGGGCGGTACCAGAATCGGTTTCACCGAAGTTACCGGTCTTGAAGTAACCACAGAAAAAATCGAGTACCGTGACGGTGCAAGTCCGGAATATAACAAAATAGTGATGCCCGGCATGACTCAGTTTGGTGAGGTTACACTTAAAAGCGGTATCTTTAAAGACGACAACGAATTTTATGACTGGTGGAATACGGTCTCCTTAAATACCATCGAGCGTCGTGATATTACCATCAGTCTGTTGAATGAAGCCCATGAGCCAGTGGTGTTGTGGAAAATTAAGAATGCCTGGCCCACCAAAGTGACATCGACGGATTTAAATTCTACCGGCAATGAAACCGCAATTGAAACCCTGGTAGTTTGTCACGAAGGCCTCACCATGGAAAATGGTTAGCGTTTTGTTTGATTATCCACATCCAGGATTTCATTTTGCGGTTTTATTTGAACTGTTTCCGCAGTTTCCCAACGATATTCGGTTTCAAGAGATTTCAGGGCTAACCGTAGATACTGAGTTTGAACCATTATCTGAAGGTGGTGAAAATCGGTTTGCTCACCAACTACCGACTAAAACACAATATTCGGATTTAGTACTAAAACGCGGCAAATTTTTAGGTTCAGGTGTCTTGCATTGGGCGCGTCAAGCGACTGAAGAATTCAACTTTAAACCCACGAACCTGATGATTTCCTTGTTAAATGAACAGCACTTGCCAATTTATAACTGGTATGTCATTAACGCGATCCCAAAACAGATCGATATATCGGGAATCAATGCAATGTCGAGTGAAATTATTGTTGAAAGCCTGACACTAAAATATCAGTACTTTAAATATTATGACCCTGTCAGTATTGCGCTTGATGCTGCTGCCAGTCTCAGTCTCAGTGGCAGTATTAGTATAGGTTGAATAAGATGTCAGTCGAAATTGGTCAGCTAACTGTGAACGCAAGAATTGTCTCGCGAAGTGAAAATAATCCATCGAACGTTAGCAATCCTGAAGCCGACGACCAGCAAAATGAACTCATTCAACGCTGCATTGATGAAGTACTTCGGGTATTAGCTGAAAAGAGAGAACGTTAGTATGTTATTTGAGTCAGGTAAGCTAGAAAAGATGATAATCTGTGTTCTCAACACGCAGGGAGAAAGGCCCGAAGTTGATCAGCAGAAAACCTTCACCCTTCAGGTGAATCCAGCATCTTATAGCCTCGATAAAAACACCAACTTTCAAAATCAAGCGCCACCAGGCACTAAAGGAGGCACCAGTGTTTACGTTGGTACTCGACCATTCACGCTACGATTTGAGATAACCTTTGACGGCACGGGAGTGGTTCAGAGTAGTTCTGGGCTTGATGGGATCCCGCTGCTTGGGGCGCTTGCATCGGCTTTTGGAGACGATAAAGAAAAAACCGTTGATGAACAAGTTTCTGAATTTGAAAAAATTGTCTATGACCCCGAAAGTGACATTCATAAGCCGAATGATGTGAAAATATTTTGGGGAAAATTGGATTTCGAAGGCGTGCTGACAGCAGTCAGTTACAGTTACACGCTTTTTCATGCCGATGGCAGTCCGCTGCGTATCAAGGCCAACTGTACATTTCAAGGTTCGAAAGTTGCCGAACAAACAGCGTTGGAAGCCAATTTTAATTCACCTGACCTCACCCACCTTTGGGAATTAAAAGCAGGCGATGAT
>CAZOBX010000003.1:46220-56385 GCA_964578045.1 uncultured Kangiella sp.
GGCGATGATCTGCCCTTAGTTGCGCAGAAAATATATGGAAATTCAAAGTTATATCTGGAAGTTGCACGAGTGAACAATCTGATCAATTTTAGACGTTTAACGGCTGGCACAAAAGTGCGGCTACCGCCGATTGACAAAGGTGCTTCGGCATGACTGCATCACCACTGAGACAAACGACGGATGTCGTTAATCTGACTATTGAGATCGAAGGCAACGCTTTGCCTGATACTGTTGCAGTTGCCAGCGTTGAAATTATCGCTAAGGTAAATCGCATTCCTTTTTCACGGCTAAGAATATTGGACGGTGACGTCGCTTTGCAGGACTTTCCGCACAGTTCCGGTGAGTTATTTCTGCCGGGAAACGAAATTATTATCAATGCAGGCTATCGCGATGAAGTGGAATCGGTATTTTCCGGTGTCATTTACAAGCAGCGCATAGTGGTCAGAAATCATTCAACCTATCTGGAAGTAGAGTGTCGAGATCCCGCCATTAAAATGACCCTTAATCGTATTTGTCGTTATCACGAAGAGATGAGTGACAGCGATATTGCAGAGCTTCTTATCGACGAGCACGGATTGTCCTCAGAAATTGCGCCCACTGAAGTTGTCCATCCACAATTGATGCAGTTTTATGCCAGTGATTGGGATTTCATGTTGAATCGACTTGAAGCAAACGGGCATTTATGTTCGGTTTCGGCTGGTACGATTAAAAGTTTCAAACCGGCGCTTGAAGGTGATCCCTTAGTGGACATTGTTTTCGGTGATACCTTGTTGGAACTGGAAACTGAACTCGATGCCCGCAGTCAGCAAGCGACAATCGTCACCAGTGCCTGGGACCCGTCCGATCAAGCGCTCCTGGAAGTCGAAGCGGTAGAGCCTGGTTGGCAAAGCAATGGGGATTTGACAAGTGAGGATCTTGTTGCCGCCACTGAACGCAGCGAAGAAGTTTTGTTGCACGGTGGTTCTCTTGCTAATGACGCTTTGCAGTCCTGGGCAGACGGTGCGTTGTTGAGATCGCGCATGAGAGCCATACGCGGGCGTGCCAAATTTCGTGGTATACCCAGCTTGCAGTTAGGTGATGTGGTACAACTCTCATCAATAAGCGAAAGGTTCAATGGGATCATTCTGGTGACTTCGATACGTCATGAATTCAGTAATAACAGCTGGTTCACGGATATTGAGTTTGGACTGCCGGAAAAAACCCACGCTGAATCTTATTCGACTAATCATTTACCCGCGGCTGGCCTGGTTCCAGCAATTTCGGGGTTGCAACTGGGTGTGGTGACCCAATTGGCGGATGATCCAGCGGGGGAAAATCGGGTACGGGTGAAAATACCGGTAGCCGGTATGGATGAGCAGGGCATATGGGCGCGAGTTGCGACCCTCGATGCGGGGCCTGACCGCGGCACCTTTTTTCGTCCAGAAGTGGATGACGAAGTGGCACTCGGATTTTTACACGGCGATCCGGCACAACCAATTTTACTGGGTATGCTACACAGTAGCGCCAACGCTCCTCCGATTGAACCAAGCGAAGATAATTTTGAGAAAGCCTATGTGTCGCGTGAGGGATTAAAATTTCATTTTAACGATGAAGATAAAGTCATTACGCTTGAAACGCCCGGTGGAAATAAAGCAACTCTTTCGGATGCTGACGAAGGTATCAGTCTGGAAGATCAGCATGGCAATATGGTTATTCTAAATGCAGATGGGATTACATTGACCAGTAGTGCTGATTTAAATTTGGATGCGCAAGGCGATATTAATTTAAATGGCGCTAACATTGCGCTCGCTGCATCAACCGAGTTTAAGGCTGAGGGAAGTTCGGCCGCCGCTGTTACTAGCAGTGGCACACTTGAAATCTCTGGCGCCTTGGTACAAATAAATTAACAGCATAAGTTGAGATAAAAACAGGAGCAGTAATATGTCAATGGCGGCTCGCGCTGGCGATATGCATGTATGTCCTATGTTAACCGGAACCGTACCTCATGTAGGGGGGCCTGCTTTACCGCCCGGCGAAGCAACTGTGCTGATTGGAAGTATGCCGGCGCTTCGCCTGGGCGATTCGTTAACATGCACAGGTCCACCGGACACAGTAGTCGCTGGCAGTTCCTCAGTGTTGATTGGTGGCATGCCTGCAGCACGCATGGGAGATAGTACTGCTCATGGCGGCACGATTATTCTAGGCTGTCCGACAGTCATGATAGGAGGCTAAAGTGGAACAACCATTAGACAGAAGTTTTTTAGGTGTTGGTTGGAGTTTTCCGCCAAGTTTTAGCCAACAAGGCGCAACTGTCGCTATGGTCGATGGCGAGGAAGATATTCGTCAAAGTCTGGATATTTTGTTGTCTACTCAGCTCGGCGAACGACTAATGCATTCTACTTTTGGCTGGAAACGGGAAGCCTTAATGTTCGAACCGCTCAGCACAACATTTGCAACTTTTCTCAAAAACGAAATAGAAACAGCGATCCTTTTTTATGAATCGCGAATTACCCTCGATAATGTGGATTTTACGCCTTTGTCGGTGGACCAAGGATTAATAGAAATCAGACTGGATTACACCATACGCACGACCAATACGCGCAGTAATTTGGTTTACCCATTTTATTTGAACGAAGCTACTAATATCTGATTATGGAAAATTCGCGACCTTACGGAAATATTTTCAGACTGGATGGAGTCAACCAGCTGCAGCGTATGCCTTTGCCTCTGGAACTAGACTATATTCTTCCCGATGAACGAAGTCTTGTGCAATTAATCGATTATGTAAGGCAAGTCGCGGCGCAGATTCGATATTACAATTTAAGTGGACAGGCGGTTGGCGATTGGCAAGCTTTCTTTAATTATCTCGCTAATACCAGTACAAATGAAATTATTAGTGAAGACGAATTGCAAAATTTGCTCGGCGAAAAAAAAGACTTTCCACCCCATGTTGCACTTTTTCTGGTATTTCTTAATTTATATCAAGTACTACAATCAGAGTTAAATCGTGTACCGGTGCGGCATTTGGCCCATTTTTATGAACACCGGCTTGGTCTTAAACGTATTTTGCCGCTTAAAGATGATGTCCATATTGTATTTGAACTGGCAAAAAATTATCAAGCGTCACTTCTGCCAGCGGGTACTCAGTTGGATGCAGGAAAAGATCCGCAAGGTAATTTACTAATTTATCAAACTAATAGTGACATACTAGTGTCGCCTACGACGATAACAAATACCTACCGCCAAATTAAAGAATTGGACAAACGTGGTAACCCACGAATTTTCCAAACTAAAGAACTTTCTGATATCGAGGGAGAGTCTTGGTCTATGTTTGGCGCGCCACAGCTCGCCAGAGATCTAAGTCAGAGATTTATGCAGGAAGTGGAACAGGGATTCGCAGTATCGTCGCCAGTACTACTGATGGCTGAAGGATGTCGTAAAATCACCGTCATATTTAGTCTAAAAGGTGATACCCGTAATATTCCCAATAGTCGTCAAATCAATTTTGCTATGCTGACGGATATTTCAGCTGAAGAAGGCTGGATAGCACCATCCACTTACTCGATAAGATTTCAAAACGATGGATTTTCTCCGGCTACGTTGGTGGTGGATTTTGAGATTGAAGAATCAGCCCCTGCGATCGTAGCGCCGGACCCTGAATTGCATCCCGATAGCCCACTTTCTGTCTCGCCTGTTATTCGTTTTATTCTAAAAGGTGAGTCAGGATTGTACCAATTGCTGGAAACAATTGAGATAGAGAGCTTTGAAATATCGATTCAAGTTGGCGGTGTAAAAACGCTTGTTGTTCAAAACCAAAATAACCTTTTAGATGTGCAAAAACCAATGCCCCTATTTGGCAATCAGCCTTTTAATGGTGCAACTTTTTATATTGGGAGTGACGAGGTATTTAGTAAAAAACTATCCAGTTTTGAGCTAGAGTTTTCATGGCAGGATTTACCATCTGATCTATATGCTCACTATCGTGAATATTTTGTTAATCATACCAATCAACTTGAAAATGAATTTGTGTCGCAATTTGATTTTAGCTTCGACATATTATATGCACGCAGCTGGCGAAGTTTATTTACTTCCCCACAAAATTTGTTTGCTTATAGTGATCCCGAATTTCGTAGTATTTCAGTCAATCTGCAAAGCGACGCAAAAATTGAACAGGTATTCACAACATTGGACTACCAGGCTCAACCGCCAAGCGGAGATTCTGCGGCTTTTGATGTCTCCAGTAAGCGTGGTTTTATCAGAATGGTATTGGATGGTCCGACTTATGCGGCGCCTTATGCACCGGAGATCCCATTCAACGCTTTTGGGCATAAAGCATTTGCGCCAAGACTGGCGCAACAGGCAATCGCGGCGAGTCAAACCGAAACAGTAATCGATTTACCTAAACCGCCTTATACACCAATGTTATCCAATATTTCGATCAATTACAGCGCCTCTGTTGAAGTCACGGTTGCTGAAAAGCACCAACAGGGTAGTTTTTATACTCTTGATTCATTTGGTTATTACCAGGCTGACGTAGAAAATGCTGCCAAACTTGTACCCGAAATGGCGGAGCAGGCCAGCCTTTTTATTGCTGTGAAAAACGCTTCTATACCCGGCAATATTTCCTTCTTATTCCAAATGGAAATTGGAACGGCGACCACATCTGGAGAGCCGCTCGCCATTGATGAAACCGAGTGGCATTATCTTGCGGGAAAAAAATGGCAGGCAATTGCCAAATCAGACATATTATCAGATTCAACTTTTGGTTTTCAAAAGCCTGGCATTGTGGTCCTGGCGGTGGGAGCGGACGCAAGTCTGCAACATCAACGTATGCCTGAAGCAATGCTTTGGCTGAAAGCCAGCATTAGCAAACCTTTCAATAGCGCTTGTCGGGTCTTGCAGATCCATGATCGGGCGGTTACCGCGAGTTTACAGGTAACTTCCGAAGATTTGCCAAATTACAATCAACATCTCGGTGAGGGGTTAGTCGCAGAAACCATCAGTAAGCTGAAAAAAAGAAATGCTGCGATTAAAAAAGTGATGCAACCTTATCCCTCGTTTAACGGTCGGGCACAGGAATCGGATAATAATTTTTTCCAAACCAGTAGCGAACGGCTTCGTCATCGAAATCGCGCGGTAAATTTGTGGGACATGCAACGACTGGTACTTAACGCATTTCCTCAAATATTCAAAGTCAAATGTTTATCCCACTCGAACCAGAATGGAGAGCAAGCCGCAGGCGAGCAGGCTTTGGTGATATTACCGGACATGCGAAAGACCAACGCAGGTAATCCGTTGCAACCTCGGGCGGATAGCGTTCTTATGCAACAGATTGAAGATTATGTGCAAGGCTTAGCTACGCCTTTTGCAAAGCTTCATATTATCCATCCTGTGTATGAACGCATTCGTGTTGACGCTCAGGTAAAGATTCAACATGGCTTTGATGCAGGTTATTACTCAGCAATATTAAATCAGGAATTGATCCGCTATTTGTCACCTTGGGCCTACGAGGAAGGACAGGATATTGTTTTTGCAACGCGTATATATCGTTCAGAAATTCTCGCTTTTATTGAAGGGCGGGAATATATCGATTATGTGGTGAATTTCAAATTATTTCACGTTTATCAAGGAGCGACCCGTGGGGGTATAGATGAAATGGCTATTGATTTGGATTTTATTGTCTATCCAGATCCCCAACCCTCAATCGGTATCATGGAGGTAGGTGATAGCTATATTGTTGGACGCGGTGTTGAAGTGGCTATGACCACCCGACCGCATGCAATTTTAGTTTCCCATGCACAGCATAGGATTATACCTATAAGTGCAGAAGATGAATTATGCAGTGGCATTGATCAGCTAGGCATCGGCTATATGGCTATAGCGCTGGATTTTGATGTGGCGGTTTAATCGGCCACTTCCCTAATGGACGAAACATGACAATTAAGTGAGTAGAAATTATGGCGGAACGAAACAGAGATTCATTAAAGCAAGAATTTGAAGATGGCGAAAGACCTTCCGGGGCAGACTTCGCCGACCTCGTCGATAGCTTTATCAATTTTCAAGACGATGGTGTCGATACCGATGTTGATGGCAATTTAATCCTGTCCCGTGGTGTAACCTTGGGAAACAGCGATAGTTCATCTGCCGGGACCATGCGTTACGATGGTGTTGATGTCCAGTTTTTTGATGGTACGGACTGGTCACCACTTGGCGGTGGCGGAGAAAGCATATTTAGCGATGCCGGCAGCGGCAGTGTTGCTTACGGCGGCGGCGTACTAGGTATTGGTGATTTTACCGCAGCGTCGCCGACACACCGATTGGATGTAGCGCTAGACGCAAATAGCGATGAAAGCGAGCGGGTGAGGTTTGGTAATTTTGTGGTAAGTAATGGTACGCCAGGCAGCGCAAGCGCGTCGGATAGCTTTTTGTATCATGAAGATAATGACCCGGAAATCGCCTTTGCATTACGAATTCGTGCCAGCGGCCAAGTAAGGTTAAATGCGCCGGGTGGGCAGGACATTCGTCTCACTCAAAATGGCAATGAAAACCGGTTAATCGTGGCCGGTGGGGGCGAGGTGGTTGTGGGCGCAAATCGCGCGTTAGATGACGCTGACGGTGCAATATTTCAGGTCAATGGCGCGGCATATAAATCCGATGGGCAAGAAACCTGGGATATTACCTCTGATGCCCGTGTTAAAGAAGATGTCATGGATCTTGAATTTGGACTGGAAGAAATTAAACGTATCCGTCCGGTAAGATACAAATATACTGGAGCAGCAGGAACCCCTACAGGCAAAAATGGGATAGGTGTAATTGGCCAGGAAATTGAGAAAGTAATACCAGAGACCGTTAGAAAAATCACACCCTCAAAAGAGCACCCGGAAGACCTTAAGGATTTGCGGGTGTATAACGGATCGTCGTTGATCTATGTACTGGTTAATTCGGTAAAAGAGTTGTCGGAACAGGTCGAAAAGCAACAGGTAGAGATAGATAAGCTACTTAAAAACACTAACGAAATAAATAACCATTCTGACTAACGGATAGACCTAAAGGTGCATATCACGTGAGTGACATCAGCCATAAATTGTCATCAAAACCGCCTGAACATGCGAGTCAGAATTTTGCTGGTTTAAAGGAGCAGGGCCTGGAGATAATACGTGAGATCGCCAGTGAAACCTGGACCGATCATAATTTACACGATCCGGGTATTACCTTTCTTGAGTCTTATGCCTATGCCTTGACAGATATCGGATTTCGCGCTCACTTAAATATGCAAGATCTGATTCGTAGTGGCGAAAAAATTGCGCCTCATGGATTTCCTGCTGCGAGTGAGGTATTGCCTTGCGCGCCAGTAACCGAGAAAGATTTCAGAAAACTCCTTCTTGACCATATGTTAATTAATGATGTCAGTATTATTTCAAGTCTCAATTCTGAATTACAGGGTTTATACGATTTGGTGATTGAGTTGTCTGATCCAGATTTAAACAGTAATACCTATCCTCTGCTAGTGGATTACGATGGCGATACTTATACACTTGACATTGCTTTACCCCATTGGGACGAGCCTGAATCGGCCAGTTTTATCGAAAGTGTGAATATTGCTTCAATTACAATGATAGTCGGTACAGGCGGCATTTGGCGTAGTTTGGAAGAAACCGCTACTTATTTTGCGCGAGTCACTGTTGGTTATGACAATGACCAAGGCTCTCAAACCTCGGATCTATGGTTAGTGGTTAGAATTTCCGATGAAGCCGCGCAATCTATCGGGTTGGCGGCGAATATTTTGTCAGAAGCGGAAACCGAGCTCACCCTTTTGGGTCCCGAGAATATTTTTAATCGTTATCATCAACGAGTGATGAATGCCCATCATGCGGTTAATATAATTTATCGCTATATTAATTCCTGGCGAAACCTGTGTGAAATCCCGATGCAAATCCAAGTCGTAAGAACTCAGGAAATAGCGGTCAAAGCCCGTCTGGAAATTAATAACGGTATAGATTTAGAACTTCTCGTGGCAAAAATTTTTGATGCTATCGACGCAGAATTGTCACCTCTATTTAAGTTCAGTTCATTACAGGAATTGCAGGACTCACAACAGGGCTCTACGGATATATTTGATGGTCCTTTGTTGCAACATGGTTTTCTATCCAATACGGATGTTGCATTGGCTGAAGACACCGCGGGCATTACTGAGCTTTACCTGTCGGATATTCTCCGATTAATTATGCAGGTAGGCGATCAACAGTTAAGAGACATCAGTCAAAGAGAGGCGGTTGCCGGAAGGGACATTCTTGCGGTGAGTGATTTAACCCTGAGTAATTTCGTGAATAATCGTCTCATTACTAAAGGTGCTCGCGACTGTCTAAAACTAGTTGACGTAAGCCGTTATCGACCGCGTTTTAGTTTGCTGAAATCTCGTATCACCTTGGTGCGAGACGAGATAGAACTTAATTACGATATGCTGCGTGTCAGTGAACTGTATGAAATGTTAGTAAGCCAGCGTGAATCTCAGCGCTTAGAGATAACAACTCCGGATAGGGAGTGGCCTGTCTCAACTGGCACCGCTTACGATACAGGAGACTACCTTCCATTTCAGCAAGAACTGCCTGGTTTTTACGGTGTTGGTGACAATCGTTTGCCAGACAGCGCCACCATCGAGCGCCGATCTCAAGCAATGCAGACCAAAGGATATCTGTTACTAAGCGAACAGATCCTCTCCGATTCGGCTTATCAATTAAGTAATATTAATCATTTCTTTTCGCCTCGGCTTAGCGTGCAACAAACTTACTTTCCCAATCCTGTCTACGAAATAGCTGAAATTTCCAAATTAATAAAGGATTATAACGGTAACCAGGACTGGCAGCAATTTGTTAAAGATGATGACAATGCTCACCGCATAAATTTGAGAAATGCGATTGAAACTCGCGAAACTTTTCTCGATAGGCGTAACCGCATGTTGGACCACTTATTAGCAAGGCAAGGATTGGAGGCTTTGGCCTGGTCTCAGGAAATGCACCGCCGGGCTTATCAGGAGCTCAAAGATGCAGGGATCTCTGCACAGAATTTTCAAACACAGTTGTCAGTTCGCAGACAAGATGTCAATCAGAATTTAATCCTTTTGAAGGAAGCTTTTCTTAACGCGGCTCCCGAATTAAATGCTAACCGGCTTCAGTCATTTCAGACCCATTCTCAAGCTCTGGCGGATTTAATAAGCCTGGAGTCTACACCGCAAGGTTATCAATGGCGCTTTTTAATGGGCAACGAAGCTGAAATTGTTTCCAGCAGGCAGGATATGACTCGATCGGAGGCTTGGTTACTGGCAAATGACGCCGTTGAATTGGCTGCCCAAGAAGACAGTTTTCAAGTGCAAGGGATTGGCGGTGGACGGTTTGCATTTTTGCTCTATGCAGGCGTCCCGTCGGCTACGCTCTCCCTGGGTCAAAGTCAAACTGACTGGGCTAGCCAATCCTCGGCACAAACGGCTTTGCAAAGTGCAGTACAGTCTTTTCTTTTATACCGCTTGCGATTTAGCATTTCTCCTTTCGAAAGGATGGTAGCATTTCAATGTGGATTACGGGATTATCGGCGCGAATTACTCACAGAAGTCGACGACTTTTTTGAAATCTACGATGAAGTTGATACCGATGGTGTGATTGAAAAGCGCTGGCGGCTTTGGAGTGAAGCAGGCTATGGCGGCAATGTGCTGTTAAGCAGCGTATTCCATTTTGTTGCCCCCCCAGAAGTGATTGACCCCCTTGAGCAGGAAACCGCTGCTATTTCGTTAGCAGGTGAATCTATCAGCAGGGTCTTGCAATATGGCATCTATAACTGGAACTACCGAATCGCCGACGCCGGTCCAGACAGCTACAACTTTGAACTTATTGATACACAAGGCACACTGCTTGCCATATATGCACCGGGTCTTGAGGATGAAACCGCCGTACGCCAAGCGATTCAGCGCGCCGTGGACCAGCTTCAGCATAGTTATTCCGCTGAAGGATTTCATATGGTCGAACATATTCTGCTTCGACCACAAGAGGGTAGTGAGCCTCCGCTTAACATCCCAATTAATGACATTGAATTTGAATCTGACCCTTACAGTCACAGGATTTCCCTGGTTTTTCCTTCGGGATCTTCCAAAAGGGTGCCGAAGGCATTATAGTTTTCCACCCGCACCCGGTCCCCG
>CAZOBX010000004.1:0-49050 GCA_964578045.1 uncultured Kangiella sp.
AGTTCTAAGTTCTAAGTTCTAAGTTCTAAGTTCTAAGTTCTAAGTTCTAAAAATGCGATTTTTCTGTATTGATTGAGTCAAGTCTTTTTCTCTTATAGTACCTATCACTTAGAACTTAGAACTTAGAACTTAGTACTTAGTACTTAGTCCTTGTCTACTATCGATTACGGGACACTTTTATGACAAAATTAAACACTCGGATCTTACGAATCAAATTGGCCAGTTGTAATCGTCCGGTTAGTTCAATCAAGAAAGTAGTAATATTGGTGGTACCATCGTTCATATCGATATCAATATTAACGATATTAACACCTTCATCGGCAATTAAATTGGTCATTTTTGCCAACACGCCATGCCGATTTACCACTTCGACTTTTAGATTAACCCTGAAAACGCCTTCGACATTTTTTTCCCATTGCACCGGCACGTATTTATCCAATTTACTGGAGTGATCCGCTATATTTCGGCAATCTTGTTGATGCAAAATAAACCCTCCCCCGCTACTGATGGTACCCACAATTGTATCACCAGGGATTGGGTGGCAGCATTTGGCGTATTCGATCATCATGCCTTCGGTGCCCTTGATAGCGAGCGGCCGATTGCTGTCTTTGTGTTTTTTAACGACATTTTCGACACTCGGCTCTAATCGATGAGCGATAATTACGCTGGCCGTTTGCCCAAGGCCGATTTCTGCTAAAATGTCATCAAAACTCTCTTTATGAGTTTCTTTGGTAACTTTGTCAAAGTGAGACTGGTCTATCGAATCTAATGGTCGATTGCCCAAAGATTTTTCTAACAATCGTCGTCCTAGATTAATGGCATCATCGCGACGCAAATTCTTGATGAAGTGACGAATATTGGTACGAGCTTTACTGGTAATCACAAAACTTAGCCAACCAGGATTTGGCTTGGCCCCAGGGGCGGTGATAATTTCGACGGTTTGGCCGTTAACTAACGGACCTGATAATGATACGATTTTACTGTCCACTTTGCAGGCAATGCAGCTATTACCTACGTCGGTATGGATCGCATAAGCAAAATCAACCGGTGTGGCTTTTTTCGGCAGTTCGATAATGTTGCCGTTAGGGGTAAAAAGATAAACTTCATCAGGAAACAGATCCACTTTGACGCTTTCTATAAACTCGATTGAATCGCCGGTATTTTTTTGCAATTCCATCAAGTTTCTCATCCATTCTCGCGCTTTGACTTCCGCACGATTAACATCGGCAGCACCTTTATACAACCAGTGTGCCGCCACTCCATTCTCAGCCATTTGATCCATTTCTGTGGTACGGATTTGAACCTCAATATGTAACCCATGCGGTCCTTTGAGTGTCGTATGCAGTGATTGATAACCATTCGTTTTAGGAATGGCCATGTAGTCTTTGAAACGTCCGGGTACTGGATTATATAAATTGTGTAGTTGACCCAGGATTCGATAACAACTGTCTTCTGTATCTGTCACCACTCTAAATCCATACACGTCCATCACTTGATCAAACACACCGACTTTGGCTCGCATTTTTTTATAGATACTGAACACAGACTTTTCCCTACCACTTATTTCTGCGTCAATGCCTTCGGCATTAAGCCGTTGTAAAATATTATTAGAAATGCTGTTGATGATTTCTTTGCGATTACCACGGGCCTTTTTGACTTCAGCCTTTATCACCCGACAGCGCATGGGATATTGAGCGGCAAAGCCCAGATCCTCTAATTCCCCGCGCATGGCAAACATGCCTAATCGATTGGCGATTGGTGCGTAGATTTCCATGGTTTCTTTGGCAATGCGGGTGCGCTTTTCAGTACTGAGTGAACCGAGCGTTCTCATGTTATGCAGCCGATCGGCTAATTTGATCAGTACTACTCGAAGATCTTCAACCATCGCCATCATCATCTTACGAAAGTTTTCGGCCTGAGCTTCTTTGCGGGAACGGAATTTAATCTGGGTGAGCTTGGTCACCCCTTCAACCAGCACCGCGACTCTTTCACCAAATTGAGACGCGACATCTTCACGAGTGACTTCACAATCCTCGATCACATCATGCATCAGCGCTGCCATAATGGTCTGGCCGTCGAGATGAAGTGTTGCGAGTATTTTAGCCACCGCGACGGGGTGGGTAATATAAGGATCACCGCTGGTTCTTATTTGCCCGTCATGCGCATCACGAGCAAACACATAAGCTTGTTGAATTTTTTCAACTTGTGATGCATCTAAGTAGCTTTGTAACTGCTCTTTAAGACCACTAAATAGATACACGTTAGTCTCCTAAAACAAGATCAAAGAATATATTCAGGAATTATTCTTCAACGATGTCTTCAACAATTTCCTCTACAGGTGGAGCGCCTAGTTTATCAATATTCTCAACTGTAACTAAGTTTTCCTCGATTTCTCTCAGGGCCACAACAGTGGGTTTATCATTGTCCCAGTCAACCATAGGGTCTTTTCCACCTGTTGCTAATTGTCTAGCACGCTTAGACGCAACCATAATCAGATCAAATCGATTGCCAATAGCATCCACTGCATCTTCTACTGTGACTCTTGCCATGGGTTATTCCAGCCTATTAATTCGCGGAGAGCTTTGCATCGTTCTCCAATATAAAAAACTACAAGGGTTCAGCGATATTTTTTGCACTTTGCTCAACCGTTGCTCAAAAAGGTCGCATAGTTTACCCTAAATTGATGACTACTCCAAAAGATTGCGCAACAATTGAGCATGTTTTTGCTGTTGTAACGACAGTTTTTGCCTTTCAGCACAAATTATCGCCTTAATTTCCATCACCGCTTGGGAAAAATCATCGTTAATGACTAAATAATCATATTCATTATAGTGTGACATTTCATCAATTGCAGCATTCATTCGAGCGTTAATGACCTCATCGTTGTCTTGACCGCGCCCTTTTAATCGGGATTCCAATTCCAATTTGGACGGCGGAAGGATAAAAATCGAGCGACTATTAGGCAATTGCTGTTTTATTTGCCGAGCACCTTGCCAATCGATTTCCAGGATCACATCGATACCACCGGCCAATTGACCAGCGATGGATGATTTACTGGTTCCATAAGAATTACCAAAAACTTCGGCGTGTTCATAGAAAGCGTCCGACTTCATTAGATCTTTAAAAGCCTCTATTTCCACAAAATGGTAGTCAACACCATCGATTTCTCCTTCTCGCTTGGTCCGGGTGGTGTGAGAAATGGATGTTTGCACCGAGTGAAGCTCACCAATTAATTGTTTGAGCAAGCTGGTTTTTCCAGCGCCAGAAGGCGCCGAAACAACAAATAAATTGGCTTGAGCCGAAGTGGCAGGTGTTTGATTGGTCATAAATCCTGAGTTTAATTGAAAAATTATATTACCTTGCAAAGAATCGACTAGTTTAGCAAGGCCTATCCCTAAGCGCTAGGAGACACTAATAAAATTACCGCACCTAATGTACGACAGCTATGAGTCGATAAAAACGTTTATTTAAGTGCATGTTCTAAATTAGCCACTAAGTAACAATCATCCAAAGAGGTGAGCTGCTGGGATATCGGCAGCGTAAAGATTTTGAATGCCGAAAAAACCTATTAACAGCACTGATTTTGGTTTTATTTTTTATTGAACGATTTTTTCTTTTATACTCAGGTACTGGCAAACCTTAAGAGCCGTTTAATTATTCAATATTCTGGATCTGCTCCCGCATCTGCTCAATTAATACTTTTAATTCAACTGTTGCCGCAGTCGTCTTTAAACTAATTGATTTCGAACCTAATGTATTCGCTTCCCGATTAAGCTCCTGCATTAAAAAATCCATTCTTCTGCCCACAGCACCACCTTTTTTTAGCAAACGAGCCACTTCTTTGATATGTGCATCGAGTCGATCCAACTCTTCCTCCACATCAATTTTTTGAGCAACCATGACCAGCTCCTGCTCAATTCGATTCTCGTCGAATTCCAGTTTAATTTCTTCGAAGCGACTTAATATTTTTTCTCTTTGCCATTTTACAATGGCGGGCATTTCTTCTCGGACATAGGCAACCTCTTTACCGATGCCATCGAGTCTCCGCTGGATCATATCGGTGATACTCTCACCTTCTCGTGCACGCATACTAATCAGCTGTTCAATCGCCTCATCCAAACTGGCTAATAGCTCTTTTTCCATTTCTTCGTTATCAAAATCTGATTTCTTAATAATACCTGGCCAATTGAGTAGTCGAGTTAAGTCTGGTTCTTGCTTAATCCCAGCAGCTTGTTGCAGCACTTCGTGAGAATTTAGTAGCGAGGCTGCCAAATCAGCGTCAATCGCAAGTGCCTCATTGCTTGTCTGATTTATATCCAGTCGCAGGCTACAATCTAATTTGCCACGATTGAGCTTTTTACGCAGTTTTTCCCGTAATTTGAATTCGAGATAACGAAAGGCCTCTGGTAGTCGGAAATTAGTTTCTAAAAATCGACTATTAACCGAGCGAATTTCCCAGGCACCATTACCCCAATCTTTTTCAATGGGCTGTCTTGCAAAAGCGGTCATACTTTTAATCATATTTTTTCCTATTTTTTCCTATTTTTGGGGACAAAGCAGCAAATTGTACCTTGAGCCGAGCCTTTTAGCGATTCGATCATGGGTTTTAGGTATTAAATTAATCCTATTTTAGTTAAAATCAGCGCAAATATCTTAAACTTAGATTAATCCCCCATTCCTTTGGAGATCAGCATGCGTCCTAGCGGCAGAACCAGCAACCAACTTCGTCCTATTCAAATCACTCGCCAATTTACTAATTATGCTGAAGGTTCAGTTTTAATTGAAATGGGCGAGACTCGAGTACTTTGCACAGCATCCGTTGAGGAAGGCGTACCGCGTTTTCTCAAAGGTAAAAAACAAGGATGGGTTACCGCTGAATATGGCATGTTACCTAGAGCGACTCATACCCGTAACAATCGAGAGGCCGCCAGAGGAAAACAAAGCGGTCGAACCCAGGAAATACAACGTTTAATCGGCCGCTCTCTTCGAGCAGCCATTGATCTTCGATTATTGGGTGAATATACCATCACTATTGATTGTGATGTCCTACAGGCCGACGGGGGCACCCGTTGCGCGTCTATATCCGGCGGCTGTATTGCGCTTGTCGAGGCGATTAATCATTTGCTCCGCAAGAAAAAAATCAAAACCAATCCAATCAAGCATATGATTGCAGCAGTCTCAGTCGGAATTTATAAAGGCGCGCCGGTCTTAGATCTGGATTATCCGGAAGACTCTGATGCTGAAACCGACATGAATATTGTAATGAATGAAGAAAACGGCTTTATAGAAATCCAGGGAACTGCTGAAGGTGCAACCTTTACCCAGCAAGAATTAACTGAAATGATGACTTTGGGTCAACAAGGAATTAAGGAAATTATTGAAGCGCAAAAGGCCGCTTTGGCCTAATCGAAAGCTCTTAATAACCATTCTTAAGTATGACTTTATTTCGATTAACTCTTATTGGTTTTCTATTGGTGGCTGCGGCCATAAATGCAAAAGAGTCGCCAACTAAAAACAATAAAAAAGCACTCAGTGATTGCTCTTTGACGGTTGGCTGGTCTATCTGGCCTCCCTACCAATATTTATCTGAGTCTGGCAAGCCGACAGGACTGCAAATGGACTTGCTCAATCACATCGCATCAGAAGCAAATTGCAATTTTAATTTCATCCAGCAATCATTTAGCCAGAATATTTCTGATATCAGAAACGGTAAAATTGACATGATGCCCGATGCTACTGTGACCGAAAAAAGGCGGTTGTTCGCGCATTTTTCAAACACCTACCGACATGAAATTCAGATCTTGTATGTAAAAAATAGTTATTTGGACCAGTGTGTTGGTAAGCCTTTGGAGGCAATATTAACCAATAATTTCCGTCTGGGACTAACCAAAAGTAATTTTTATGGGACAAAGGTAGAAGCAATCAAATATGACCTTGCATTTAAGGATAATATCGTTTTCTTAAAAAGAAATAACCTCGGTATGGCGGCACTGGTAAGTGGTCAAATTGATGGATATTTTGAAGATCCAGCAGTTATCGCCTATTTATCCGAAAGTCGTAAAATTGCAGGAAAGATCAAGTCTTGTCACGTTGAAAATTATGCTGGCGATGTTTCCTTGATCTTTAGTAAGAAATCAACTGATTTCGAGTTGGTTGAGCGAATTAACCAGGCGATAAGAAAAGTCAAACAAACAAAGCGCTATAAAAAGCGTTGGGATTGGTAGTTTATACAATGGAAAGGAGTTATCGCCCCAGGTGCAATTCTTTTTCTTTATAACCCTCTGGTGGCGAAAAGAAATTTTTTGCAAATGATTTAGATTCAATCGAAACCAGTTCATCACTTTTTCCCGGCTTATTTTTTTCGAATTCTGTTATGGCGATTGGAAAACCATCGAGTTTTTCGATTTCATGAAATGGGTTGGCATCGGTTAACATCGGTAACGCCTTAGTTATTGAATGAAAAAGGTCTTTAAACATCTCTGACATCCCTTTCATCGCCACAAATGCCTCACTCGCTCCCTTTATCTCATTGACCGAAGCAATACATAATTCACGACGTTTTTTGCCGTTAATCAAATACTCTGTAATCTTGCAACTATAACCGGCAAATTTTCCGCTACGAGAAGTTTTAACAAACTTGGTATCTTTCTTTTCCTCGCCTCCCATTGCGCCGCCCATCATTTTCCCCATCATCTTTTTCATCATTTGTTGTTGTTCTGGGGGCATTTTGGCTAATTGTTCGTCCATTATTTTTTTTGCTTCCAACATTTTTTGATTAATTTCTTTGAAAAAAGCTCTATCCATTCGATTGAAAGTCTTGTCTCTATGGTTAATGACTAACATTTCTTTTTTGCTAACATTAAACACTACTTGAGAATCCCGGCTGGATTTTTTCTTGCCGCCTTTATCAATTCGCATCAGGTTACCTTCAATAGAAATAACAACCGTTTTGTTAGTGGCTTTACCGTCTTTGAATTCCTCCATTAACACTTGAGTACCAGCATAGGCTGCGGTGCTTGCTATAGTCATCAGGACTATTAATAACTGAGTAAATCTTTTCATCTTCTTCTCCGTGAGGTTTATCGCAGCGAGAGATAATAACGGCTTAGCAAGCCAAATCAATCTCGAATTTTGACTCGAAACAATCAGTATAACCTATTTAACCTCAACTCCAGATCAGAGCAGCCATCCAGCATCAGTCTTTATTTAATCTGATGCTTAAAGGGATTACTGGCTTGGAGTTGAGGTTATTTATAACAAAGCGTAATGCACCTGGTGCAAAACTAATTGTAAATAATAGGTAAACAGCTCTTTCAATAATTTACACAAACAGGTCTAATTTATACCTCTACTCTGGCGTAATCTCGTCTTTAACCAATCACTGTTAAGGACAGGATCATGAAACCATATCAATCCATTAGATCGAAGAAAAACAGACTATTCTCTCAGTTAATCGTTTTACTTTGCTCGATATTTATAACTGCCAGCTTCGCTCATACATCCTCTCCCGAGCAAAAACGCCATCTCATTATGCCAAAACCAATTAGCCCACCAAAAATTCAGCTGGCTATATTACTGGATACCAGCGGCAGTATGGACGGATTGATTGATCAAACTCGCAATCAACTCTGGCAAGTGGTGAATGAATTTTCAACCGCCAAAAGAAACGGGATCACCCCCATACTAGAAGTTGCGTTGTTCGAATACGGCAACGACGGAAATTCCAGAGATACTGGATTTGTACGAATGTTGAATAACTTTACCCGCGAGTTAGATAAGGTTTCAGAAGGGCTGTTTTCGCTTACCACCAATGGCGGCAGTGAATACTGTGGTTTTGCGATAAAAACAGCGGTTCATAGCTTAAATTGGAGTCGTTCGAACCACGATATTAAAACCATTTTTATTGCTGGCAATGAACCTTTTACCCAAGGTCCGGTTAATTATCGTGATGCATTGGCTCTTGCCAGACAACACGGCATTGCGGTGAACACCATTCATGCGGGCGACCATCAGGTGGGTATCGAAACAGGGTGGCAAAACGGTGCCCTTTTGGCCGGTGGTGACTATATGAGTATCGACGCGAATCAGAGAACGGTACATGTTATCGCGCCACAAGATAAACGGATCGCTGAGCTTAATAGTCAACTCAATAATACCTATGTACCATACGGCGCTCATGGCGCAGAAAAATCCAAACGTCAGAGAGTGCAAGATAAGAAAAGCGCAGATATCTCTGCTGGTCTTTTGGCTAAACGCGCCCGTTCAAAATCATCTTCCTTTTACAGTAATACCGGCTGGGATTTAGTGGATGCCATGAACGAAGGCGAAGTTGATGAAGAGGAATTAGCCAAAATGGACCAATCGACCTTGCCTGAACCAATGCGAAAAATGACCGCTGTGCAAAAAAAGGAATATGTGGAAGCCAAATCGAAGGCAAGAAAGGAAATCAAACAAAAAATTCAGAGGTTAAGTGAATCTCGTGATGTTTATGTTGCCAAGGAAAAGCGCAAGCAGGTTGCAGCAGCGCCAAGCATGAGTGACGCATTGACTGAAGCCATCAAAAAACAAGCGAAGGAAAAAAATTATCAATTTGATAATAAAGGTGAAAAATAGTTTTGCCTATAGATCGAAAATCCCCAGTCGAGTATCTCAACAACCATCTTTGTCGGCATGGGGATGCCTAAATGGACGTGGGTAGGGCGTAAGCGCTAGACACCCTTGCTTTACTAACCTACGTTTATTCCGCAAAAAATGAATAGTGTTCTTGCAAATACTGATTGGTTAAATTGGGTTGCTGATAAAAAGCAAGATGGCCATTTTCAGGATACCAACATATTCGAATATCATTATAATCCTCAGCCATGGCTTTTACCAGATCGGGATGGATCACTTGTTCTTGCTGGCCATGCATCACTACAATCGGAATTTTCATATCACGCAACACGGCTCTGGTGTCAAATTCCCCTAGCGTATTGAGATTAATAAAACTGGCTTGGGGACTATTATATCGCCGGTTAATTATATTAACGATTTCATCTTCAACCTGGCGGTTTTCAAAATAATTATATTTTTGTTGACGTTTAAATAGTCTAAACCCTTCTTTCATATACCCATCAAGGGCTTCGGACAATTCTTGTGCCTTCTCTTCAGGAAGATATTTGGGTCCAACAAAGCTAGGATTTGCATCCAGACTACCCAAAAGTATCAAACTTGCATCCTTAATTTGATATCTGGCAATCGATCCAGCATGGATCATCCCGCCCAACGAATGACCGCATAAAATAGGGCTTTCTATTTTGTAATGGCTCAGTATTTGTTGGTTCAATTCGATTAAGTCATCAAATACATATTCTTCGGTCTCTAATCCAGAATCACCGTGCCCCGGCAAATCATAGGACAAGACTCGATGTCCTCGTTGACTAAAAAATTCGAGTACTGCCTGACCGCAACTGCTGTTTTGACTATTGCCATGTAAAAAAACAAAAGGCCGTTTATCGGGCTCTCCAGGATTGAAGGTGATGGCAATGGATTCGAGACTAAAGGGAGAGCTTTTCATATTTATTGTTTTAACCCAGTTTTCTATTCTTGCTATTTATTATGGCTACCGTCACACATCGGCTGACTAGCCGTTAGTTTGCAACCGCAGAAAAATACCGTTTTACTTTCAGGCGCTTTATAAATCTCCGGCAAAAAATCTGTTCCACTGTGAGAACCATCACAAAAAGGTTGTTTATTGCTTCGACCGCAACTGCACCATATATAAATCTTGCCTTCAATAACATCCACGGTATAAGGCCTGTCGCTTGCTCTGACTGGCTTGCTCATGTTAATTCTCCATTTTCTTAATTAAGGTAACAAAAGCTTAGAGCATATCCGCTAAAATTTCTTCCAGTTTGACTTGATCCTTAGCAAAATTCCGAATGCCTTCCGCGGTTTTTTCCGTCGCCATGGCATCTTCATTCATTTGCCATCGAAATTCATTTTCCGTAAGCCTGTTTGGACGGTCGATAAACTCTTGTGGAGGCAATAATTTTTGCACAATGGGTTGATTGCATTGTGAAAGTTCAGCCATCAACTCGGGACTTATGGTCAATCGGTCACACCCCGCCAATTCAATAATTTGGTCAGTATTTCTAAAACTGGCGCCCATTACGACCGTTGGATAGTGATGTTGCTTGTAATAATGATAAATAGCAGTAACCGACTGAACTCCGGGATCCTGATCGGCAGAATATTCGTTCTTGCCGGTGGACTTTTTGTACCAATCTAAAATGCGACCAACAAACGGGGAAATCAAAAAAACGCCCGCTTCAGCCGATGCTCTGGCTTGAACGAAACTAAACAACAATGTCAGATTACAATTGATGCCCTCTTTTTCCAAAATTTTAGCGGCTTGAATACCTTCCCAGGTTGAAGCGATTTTTATCAATATTCTTGTTTTTTCGATATCCAGTGATTGGTAAAGCTGAATAATTTTGCGTGCTTTTTGCAAGGTATTTTCAGTGTCAAATGACAGCCGGGCATCGACCTCGGTTGAGACTCTACCGGGGATAAGAGATAACAGTTTAGCCCCGATCAATACGCTTAAGTAATCGCTTGCTTCGACTAACTGTTGCTGTTTATCACTAGATTGGTTCTTTGCATATTCTATTGCTGTAGAAATGGTCTGGGCATATTCTGACAAAGCGATCGCTTTTAACAGTAATGATGGGTTGGTTGTCGCATCTTGTGGTGAAAAATCGGCGATAGCGGTGAAATCACCGGTATCGGCAACCACCGTTGTCATTGTTTTTAGTTGTTCCAGTTGATTTGGCATAGTCGACCTTATCAGCAAATAATAAGCTTAAGATTAATATATCAGTAAATAGCGGCAGGTGATACTGCATGACTAACGTTAAAGTCTTTATTTTTCAACAGCCACTGCCCTAAAAAACACGGAGCGAGGTGATTGTAGAGGGAATACAGTAAGGTTAGCGATCATCCTGACTAATAAAAAACAAAATTTGCTCCCTGGAAGGATGTTCGACCAGCCATTCACGGATCTTTACCGCTTCATCCAGTTCATCCCGCGAGACAACTTTCAATAACCTTTGCTCTCGGGCTTCTTGAGTAGCTTGTTTTCTTAGCTTACGTTGCCATTGCTCAGTGAATACCAGTGGCATTTTCCGACTTAATTCAAATATTTTTAATAATTCCCATTCTCCACCATCCAGCCAGACTTCATCACAGTTTGAGCAAAGATCAATGCGATTTTCACTTTCGCCAGTTATTTTGAACTTGCTCATCAAGCGACTGCATTTAGGACAACAAAGTGCCGACTTGGAATCGTTAACTTCTATCAAAGCGGTTGCCATTGCTTTTTCTTTCAAAATGCTGCTTTCAACCAATGGCGTTCTTTCTATCCAGTCGCGATAATATAACAGGGTTACAAAAGCTCCGTTACATTGGCCACACCCCATGGCCGATAGGCCTTGCTCTAATTTAGTTGCTCTTAATGGTTGTGGTTGGCATTTTGGACATTGCATCATATTATCCTTTTTTGATTTATTAGATTATCCTAGATTAAATGTTGATCAACGACACTCACTATTCGTTGTTCGATTGGCACCTTAAGTGCTCGAAACATCATGCCTAAGTTTAAATTCAGTTCAAAATTTGACTCGTCAATTTCGATGGTTCCTTTTGCGCCTTTTCTTTTAAAACAAAATTCTTTTTCGGTTTCCCATTCAGATTGAAATTCAATCTTGTCTTTTATGTCTAGCATGATCGCGTCAATTTTAGTTTTCAGTTGATCCGTGGATAGTTGGTGTTTTCTTTGTATGTTGATATTGGCCATAATTTGTTTTAACTTTTAAATTCAACCCAATTTTTTACGAACCGTGAATTATTCCCTTAGAATCCTCTCCCTTTGAGAAGGGTGATTGAAAGGGACTAAGCTATTTCTTCTCTCTATTCGTTTTTGTGACTTTTTTTGGTTTTGCAGCTTTCTTGGTTTTCTCTGCGATTAATTCCAATTTGTCATTGATTTCAGTCATCTTGTCATGGGTACCTAGATCCAGATCCAATTTTCCTCCCATTACTTTAATTAATGGAAATAGAGTTTTTTCTAGAACATCCGACAATTCTCGACTAACATGTTTGGAGTGCTGCGCAGAAACAGCGGCTTGAGAATCGACAAAATTGATAGCCAGTCGATTGATTGCCTCAACCACTTGGCTATTACCTTCCACCGATAACCCACTGTCAGCCTGTTCAGCATTTTTCGACACTTTGGCTGCCTGCAACTCAGCCGCACTTCGCCAAGCGTTGATCCCGCCGACCAAATCATTTAGCTGTGCCACAATTTTTGCGCCGGTATCAGCGTCATCACCGCCCATCGCTTTATTACGCATAAAATCCGATTTAATGGTTTGCCATCGCTTTGCTTGATCTTCGGTTAAACAATCCCTAAGTTCTGCTAACTTTAACAAGTTTGCTTCCGTGCCATTGGTTAACAGCTGGGACTCACCCAAATAATGGTCGTCAACCAATCGGCGAATTTCATCATCGGTCATAATGGCCGATATTTTTTCCGCCATTTTATTCATGTTTCGATAGGAGCCTTGCAGCTTAAAAGTCGGTTCAGTTCGATATTTATCATCTTGTGAACTGGCAGCAATATATTGTCGATTGACACTCCAAACCACGTTTTGAACTTTTTTCATTTTTTCTAATACCGAAACGATCTCTTTGATCTCTGCGCCACCGTACTGGTGAGACAGATCCGTTGCAGCGATTTTCATCCCGTTTGCCATGTCAATAAACTTATAGACGTCGGACATCTCACGTGTCGCCAATGGCGCTAGAATAGGATTTGATGTCAGAGAGTTTTCGATGTAGCTCAAGGCAAACACTTCTTCCTTGCCGCCCAGTACATCACCCAGATTATAGATATCGGCTCTGTTGGCTAGCATATCGGGAATTTGAAAAGCCTCCCCGGATTCGGTATAAGGATTGCCGGCCATGACCACACAGAATTTTTTGCCGCGCATATCATAGGTTTTAGTGCGTTTTTTCCAGACCCCTTCGATCCGTCGAGTTCCATCACAAAGAGAAATGAATTTTTGCAAAAACTCACTATTAGTATGCTGAATATCATCTAGATACAACATCACGTTATTGCCCATTTCCAGGGCCAGATTGAGTTTTTCCAGCTCTTGTCGGGCGGCACTATTATCCGCTTGCTCGGGATCGACCGAAGTGACATTATGACCAATGACCGGACAATTGATTTTCATAAAAATCAATCCTAGTCGATCAGCAACATATTCCATTAATGTAGTTTTACCGTAACCCGGCGGTGAGATCATCAATAATAATCCCATCAGATCGGTGCGTTTTTTATCGCCGACGGTACCAATCTGCTTGGCGAGATTATCGCCAATCAGAGGCAGATACACCTCATTGATTAATTTATTTCTCACAAAAGATGAAAGCGGTTTAGCTTTAAATTCTTCGAGCCTTAATAGGTGACGTTGCTCGTCAACAATTTTTGAACGTGCGTTATGATAAGCTTCATAGCCCGGTAAAACCACCGATTGATGAAAGGCATTTCGGTCCAGGAAATCATCCAGTTGGATAATCAAACTTCGATTTTTAATTCTGCCATGGTGGCCAATTAAAGCTTCTACTTCAAGTTGAATATCCACTTGGCGATCGATTCGATCGATCCGTTGTTCTGCATTTAAAATACCGATGGCTTCACCAATAAAATTTTTGAATTGAGGTTTCTCTTGCGAGCTGACAAAAGCGGTTAGCCAACTTTCCGCAATTTGCCAACGCTTACCAATCTGCCCTTTAATATCAGATAGTGCTCTTTGGTAATCAGACCATATACTGTGTGTATCCAGGTGGGTTTTGAAGGAATCACATAACTGGCGAGCATATTTACTGGTTGCAAAACTCACTTTGGTTTGTGCCAACTCTTCAACTAAATAATCACTGGCATTTCGAAGAATTAATGACTCGAATGCCAAACCATTTGACTCAATAAAAACCGTTATCTGTTGCTTAATTTCTGCCGACAATAGCTGTTTGGCTTTGGTATCGGTAAAAATACTGGCCATATGATTAGCCGTTTTAGCTCTTTGCTGCCAAAGTTTCTGACTCTCGCCTTTTTGGCAATTTGCCCAGTAGATACAAGCAAGACCACGTGATAGCGGTGAATACCTAAAAACCCCCGCCGCTTCATAAACACTGACAAATTGTTTTAAAATTAACGCGGCATCATGATCATGGATCCCCTTTTCATATCCCTCGCGAAAACGTGGAGAAGCGAAACCGCTAACCAAACTCGTCAGTTTTTTGATGTCAGTTACTGCCGTAGTCAGGATTGACCAAGATAAATTATCAGTCTCTCTTTCTGCTGCTGTTAATATGTTGTAGGCTAAATACTCCGAACGATAAAGTTCATCAGATTCTGACGGAACCGTCATGGCCCAGTAATCGGAGAGATCGTTCAGTTGTTGATTGTTAAGCGGCTCGAAATAATCCGTGCCGGTTAAACGGATATATAACTCGTTATCCTTGGGCAATATAGTGAGATCTAAATCTTGCTTGTTAACCGCGAATTTATGCCGTGGTCCTAACTTTATCACTTTACCATCCGATTCGTACAAGTCACTTTTATCGCGCAACGAACGTATGGCTTGTTGTTTAGCCGCTTTTAATTGTGAATCCAAATCTTCGGCTTTGACGCTATCATCATAACTATGTAATTGTTCGATAATATCGCGAATTTTATTGACTAATCCATCAGCCGCAAAAAATGCGTTTAACTCATCCTGCTGGCTAAATCGTTTAACTCGTCTTTGCACACTTTGTAGAATTCGTTCGCCAGCACTGGCTAATGATTGTGCCTTACGTTGGCGCTGCTCTATAAGACTTTGCTTGTGCTCTTCAAAGGCCTCAAAAATTTCATCTCTCTTGGTGATAATATCGGTCACAAAATCATCAAAGTCACTAAACTCACCTTCTAACTCTTCCAACTGAACCAATAGCCTGGAAACTTGTTCGTCACATTTTTCTGGTGTGGTGGATAATCCAAGTGCGTTATGAATACTTTGGTTCAGCAATTTGAGTCGAGCGCCAAACTGGGCGGTGGCCTCGGCGCTGCCCATATTCTTCCGCTGATGATCTAGCTCGGCTTTTTGTTGATTTAACTTTCCGTAGAGCTCAGACACCGAATCAACGATACGAGTTTGCACGGTGGCATCTTCTACTTTTAAGCTCGCCATCATTTCGGAAATGAGATCAAGCCCTTGAGCGAGTTGTTCAATTGCTTCAAGATGAGGTTTTAGCTCGGCATTGGTGATTGCTTTTTTTGATTGTTTGGCAACGCTATCCAGGGTTTTATAATAACTATTCAGAGCACCTTGTGAAGCCAGAAACTCGACAGTCTGTTGAGATAAATCTGATTCTACTTTTTCGATATCTTGATCCAGTTGATTAATCTTGTCGGTATCAATATAACGATAATCTCTGATGGTCATCAAATGTCCGCGATACTGGCGGATTTGATTCAGGCCATCGACAAAATCTTGTGGCGAATGCCAACTATCCGGTTCTATATGCCTTAGTATTTCTTGTTGACTAGCTTGCGCTTCACTGAGTGCTAAACCGGATTGTTTACGTATACTCTCAACTTTTTCGTATTCGTCGATCACCGATTCCGCGGTTTTTCCAATCTGTTTGACTAAATTCGATATCGATTTAAGTTCATCACTATCAAGCCAGAAATAGGCGTCAAATATTTTTTCGCACTGATTACTCAGCTCGTGGTAGTGATGAGCCGATACTTCTTCGGAGCCGATAGTTTTGGCGATACCATATAATTCGGAAATTCCGCGAACTAAATCTGCATTACCAATTTTTCCGTAAAAACTTTGCGAAGTGGGTTGTGCACTGGCATACACTTCTGAAAAATAAGGCGTCTGCCAGATCTGGATCGGGTGAACCCGATTAGGTTCGTCATCGGCGTAAAAGATGATCATGCGACCATCTTCATAAAAACCGTAACCATGACCAAACTGTGGATTCTGTAATTTTCGGTTAATTAAATTGTAAGCGTATAGAGCAATGATATTTGTTTCTGGCTGATAGAAAACGTATAAAACATCTTCGCCATTGGGTGAACGCATGGTTCGTTTATAAACCAGTCCCTCTAAACTATCGTCAAATCGCTTATGCTCGCCGTTGGTGAGATAATACCCCCCCGGAAAGATGATGCCGTGGTTTTCTGGCAAGGATAAACAGGCATCACCGATGGCATCAATACGCACAATGGATTGGTTATTCCGATTAAAAACCAGGTAACGGTATTCGTCTTCCTGATAGGGCTTTATTTTTAGTAAGATCATTTGGCCGAGATCGACATAGTGAAACTCGGCATCATCAAGTGACTGGTTCGCTTCATCGACTGGCTCAGAATAGATGCCTAGTCCCACGTTGGTATTGTCTTCAACTTTTATCGTGATATCGCCGCGGGAGCAGTCGACAAATAAAGTATCCAAAATATTAATATGTGGATTTCGACCATCGATCACGTCATCGCGATCACACTCTGTCCACTCAAAATCTTGACTGTCTGGCAAACGAATATCCCGCTCACCACGATTATCGATATACTCAAGGGTGTTGCCGTCAGAAGAAATCTGCCAGCGAAAGACTCTGATATCCGAGAGTTTTTCACCGATGCTAAAAGCAGCCAGCAAACGGCTATCTTTAACCACCAGTTGTGATAGTGAGGCATTTTTGTAATAGGTGTAAAGCTCCTTGAACTCTGTTTGAAAACGGCTATCGGCCAAAAAGGAGTCCTTGTTAGCGACTCGGCGCAAATCGAACTGACCGTCTTCTTCGGTGAGCTTGTATAAGGATAAAACATCCTCAATGCGGGTTTCTTTTTTAAGACCAATGAAAACATTGTAGCCAAACAAAACTTGATCACCGACAATGACCAGATCTTTTGCCTGGCAATTATTTTCTGTTCTTAGCCGCATACGACCAAGCACCTTCATATCGGTGGTACCGAATTCGTTTTGTCGTGCATGATTGATTTCGCTAATTAGCGAATCAATTTTTCGTCCTTGTTCAGACAGACGTTGGCGAATAACGTCATATGCGCCGCCTTCGGCAACGGCATTTTCTACGATAGAATTTTGCTCTGTCACTATTGATGTCCCTGTGATTTATTGTTTGCTTATCTAATATCACCCGTTATCGGCCGATTGCTAGAAGGATATGTAGGTTGGTGAGAGCCTGCGAGACCCAACAAAATTGGCAGACTAGTTATTGTCCAGTTTGTTGGGCTTCGTCCCTCAGCACCAACCTACTCTTTAGTCTCTGTCACAGCTTTTTGATCTAACTGAGGAACACTCGCGCCACCCAGCAATTTCTCCATCAAAGCCTGAATAATCGGGCTCTTTTCAATAAAGCCGTTGACTGCATTGCCTGCGCCCATTCCTTTGGCTAATTTATCAAAATAATCTCCCTGACCGCCCACGATATCGATATTAGCGTTCTTAAGCGCTGACGCTAATACAGACGCCTGATCACTTGAGATTTCTTTATTCGCTTCAATTGACGCTAAAACTTCTTTCAATTGATACTCAAGATTAAGTCTAAATTCTTCAAACTCTCTTGATGAAGTATCCATATTATTCATCGCAGCGAATTTCTCTACCAAGGCATCCGCTTCCGCTTTACCTTTCTCGCGAAGAACATCCGCAGTACTCAAACCAATCTCTCTAGTGGCTACTGCTTCCGCTTTGCCTAACTCTTCATTACCTCTGGCTTCTGCCGTTAACTTCTCTTCGAGTACGTTGGCTTCGGCTATGCCTTCTTTCTTAGAAGATTCTGCTTTTGCTTCTTGCACTCTAGCCTGCGCGAGTCCTTCTTTCTCAAAGGCGTCGGCTTTGGCTTCCATCACGTGAGCTTCTGCCAGACCAGATGCCGCTTGAGTTGCCTGGGTTCCTTCTGCCAGTTTTTTATCAGCTTCTGCACGTTTGGCAGACGCTTCTAACTCAGCTTGTGCCATTAGGTTAATTTCGCGGGATTTATGGACCGCTTGTTGCTCCTCCGCTTCTGCTTGCTTTACCATTTGCACTAAGCCTTCTTGCGCTGTCGCTTCTGCCGCAAGGATTTTCACCTGCTTTAATCGATCGGCTTCGGAGATTTCTTGCACTTCTTTAATCCGTTCCTCTTCTTCAGCGACTTTCTTTTCGACTGCAATTCGCTCGCTGATGGTTTGTGCAATGATTTTCTTTTCTTCTTCCAACGCTTTGTCTTTGTCGATAATAGAAAGCTCAACTTCACGGTGACGATTCACTTCTTCCATTTCTTGGGCACGAATAACTCGCTCTTTTTCTATCACAACGGCTCGTTCGCGATTTTGTTCAGCTACTTCAATTTGACGCATTTTTACTTGTTCACGAATGGCTAACTGCTCATCGGTTTCAATGGTCGCTTGATCTGCTTTAAGACGCTCTTCTTCTTGAACTTTCTTTGTTTCAGATTGTTCTCTTGCTCTTACCGTTTCTATCTCACGCTCTTGTTTTGATTCTGCATCTATTTGTTGACGTTCAAGAGCCAACATCGCTTCGCGTGTTTCAACATTTTTCTTTGTAATGGCAAGTTCTTCATCTTTTTCTAAACGATTGGTTTCAACATTTTGCACAGCCGTTATCTCTGTGATTTTCTTGATACCTTGCGAATCTTGAATATTGTTGGGATCTAATTGGCTTTTGGGAGTTTGTTCCAAGTAATCAATTGCAACATCTTCTAACACATAGCCGTTTAAATCATCACCGATAACATCAATGATTTTCTCTCTAAACTGAATGCGGTTTTCAAACAGGTCTAAAAACATCATGTTTTTTCCCGCCGTTTTTAACGCTTCTGAAAACTTGGCGTTAAATAGTTCATTGACCGCGGCTTTATCCGATGCTCTATCAACTCCAATTGATTTTGCAACTCTAAGCACATCATCGCGCGTTTCATTCACTCTTAGATAGAACGCGACCGTAATATCGGCTCGTAAATTGTCCTTACAAATTAGTCCATCATTTCCACGACGATCGATCTCTAAAGTAATTAACGATATTTTCATCACTTCCATTTTATTGATAACCGGATAAACTACGCCACCAGTAAACCGAACACTAGGCTTTGATGATAAATCATTGATAATAAGTGCATATCCTTGCGGTATTTTCTTATAAAATGCGCTGACCACAAGTCCTACGACAAAGACTAATCCTACAATTAGCCCACCCCAAAACAATAATGATACGATCGATTCATCCATTTTTTAACTCTCCAAAATATATTATTTGATTACTAAACGATTCAATATTAATTCTATTCTAATTCTTTATTAAATTTTTCTTCACTCACCACTAAAAAATAATTACTTTCTTTGTTATGTTCAACTAGTATCACGGAGTCGCCTGTTGTGAAACATGCTCCAGAATAGCTTCTTGCTTTGAGTATTAAACTGGCCCCTTGATGAACACACTCAACCTCACCGAATTGTTCATCCAAACGTGTACTTCTTACACGACAAGTACTGCCAATAGCCGAACGAGAAATTGGTTCATTGTTGATTTTATTAAACATTTTTCTTAATGGTTTTACCATAGGTGCCGTGGCTAATATTGACAACATAAAGCTAACAATTACCACTCCAAAATTAAGCGCGATTTCAATCCAATATAAGGCTTCAAAAAAATCAGGAACCAGTTTACTAATGAAATAACAGATAATCCATCCATTCAGGATAAGTAAACTGATCACAATGGTAATAGGTACGCCTGACAATCCCAAAGTGGTTAACATACCAGCAATAGAACCAATCTGGCTAACTTCCGTATCGATTTCGAATTCTACCTCAGCACTCATAAACTCGATGTCAAACAACCCAACCAACGCGATCATCCAATAGCCGATGACAACAATAACCCCCACGGAGTAAACGGAAACAGGAAAACTGCTAACATTGATTAAAAATTGGTCCATTGCCACTTCCTTATTATTATGAAAATAATTTATTTTGCAGTTAAATGACGCTGCTTCTAAATTAGTATGCGGCTAACTTTTACCTTTACGTCGCCAAAACCAGGCGCTAACCATTCCAGCAATAAATCCGAAAATATGACCTTCAAAACTGATCGTGTCACGGAAGTCTACCAGACTAATCACAATCCCACCGTAAATCACAATGGTAATTATCGCCAAAATGATATTTTTGATACTTCGTTCAAAGTATGCATTGCTCAATAAATAACCAAAGTAGCCTAAAACTAATCCAGAAGCACCAGCATGGGTTCCATTACGAGCGAATAACCAAACCAAAAGCCCGGTTAACAACATGATAGAAAGAGTCACTTTGGCAACTTTTCCATCAATACAAACTAAAATTCCGAGAATGACTAATGGTAGCGTATTTGCTAGTAAATGAGGAATACTCCAATGTAAAAAATGCATTCCCACAATGCCAAATAACCGGTCAACTTGCCTTGGCACCAAAGCTAACTGATTAATTTGATGGTTAAAAACTAAATTGGCAATTTCCAGTCCCCACATTAAAGCAATAATAAACAAAATAAACTTAAAGTCGTTTATTGCTTTTTTTGTGGTCAGTAACGTCATATTTGCCAAGTTTAATTTTTCCCCACCACGCTATTAATGATATCTTTGGCCGCTCGTTCTTTGATTGCTAACTTATCATCGGGCTGCAAACCATATTGATCCGCTAAAACCTGATAATCATCGCTCGATAATGAAATAGTTAATCTTGGCCGGATCGGTTTTTTGCTCGGTAAACCCAAAATTTGGCGCATTTGATCCGATGGCGATAAATCATTATGGATCGCTTTTAATTTAAGCTGCTTTTGCGCCTCGGTTGAAATATCAAAAGCCACTTGAGTTGCTTTTATTGCTTTAGATTCTTTCTTCCAACGATCGGGTTGTTTGCTTTTCATGAAAATCTCTTATAAACACAAAAAGATTAAAAGATATTTCACCAACGGAAACACAGAGAAGCGGAGTTTAAAAACACTTAAGAATGTTTGTTCTCCGTTACTCCGTGGTGAATAAGAGTTTTTATTTCTTTTTAAGTCTTGCCAAAACTGACTCGGCTGAATGCTTTTCAGTTTTGATCCCGGAAGATTTTAACTTTTTATCCAAATCATCACCATCCATATCCTTGCGCAACTGAATCCCAGCATCTAACTTATCTTGTTCGTTTTGCTGCTTTTCTTTGATGCGCTCTAATGATTCACGGGCCGAACCGATGGCTGACTCATTGGTTGAAATGGTTTGAGTCACTGATTTAGTCGCCTGTTGTACCGATTCACGAGTTTTGACCATGGCTAGCTCTCTTTCATGCTCCGCAATGATTTTTTCCGCTTCCTGGATCTGTGTTTTTAACACTTCAACATTTTTCTCATAGCTGTCCAAATCACCGGACAGGCTCTCAGCTTTTGCTTCCAATTTGGCTATTTTTTCAGCGACATCTAAAGCCAATGCTTCATCATCTTTTCCCAGGGCTTTAACCGCATATCCTTCATTTTCTGTTATTTGAGATTTCATCTCATTTAACTTTCTCTCGGCAGCCATTTTTTTAGCCACAATTTCAGTTAAACCATACTTGGCTTCAGCTAGATTCTCTTTAGAATCCCGAATTTCCTGTTCGAAAATTCTCATCGATTGTGTGTCTACCACCGCTTCACCGATCTCTCTGGCACCGCCTCTAATCGCAGTTAATATTTTGCTAATAATATTCATGTTACTTTCCTCTTTGTAGTCATAGTTCCTGTTTTCAATACTTAAATCTATTTATCGGATAAACTCTTCCAGGGCCTGTAAGCTGTCGATTGAATTACTAGACAGAGTTACTAATTCATCACAGATACTTTCGAGTGTCGAGCCACGTGACAGAGCGCCAAATATCGCATAATAGTCATCAATTAGCGCAAAGGCACTTAACGGCATTGGTACATTTAGTTCGAGCATATATTGGTTAAGCTCTGCTTCTTTATCGGAATAAATTTCCTGCTTATTAAACAAGTAAGAAATGCAGAGAATTTGAGTTTCAGTTACGGTAATAAAAATCGGTATTTCTTCAAGATCGGAAACTTCGACACGCAATACCTCTTGCTCTCCGGGCATGGGCAAACAGCTAAACTTATGACCTTTGTATTGGTATTCCGATAACTGCCGGGTTAAATCTTGTAGCAAACTCATGGTGCCTCCCTGTATGATTAATGCGCTTTGACATATTATGTCATTAAGATATCAGTCTCGACATAATATGTCAAGGCCTGTTTTATGAGTAAATATTAGAATTAAATGATAAAAAGACTAAATGGTTGAATCTTTTTGAACAAAAGAAAGCTGATTAGTACGAACCAACTTAACCCCGTCAACAATCATTGTCCATTGACCGTCTTGTTCAATCGGTTTCTGATTAACGATAAATTCGGAGCTAAGAAAACCAAAACCCACCGAAAATCCGTCGCGAGTGAACTCCTTGATCGGGCCATTAATACTGGTTGTCATTGCGCCCTCTTTGTGTTCATAAGAGACCTGACCCTGGCGGGTGATCATTAAAACCATGTGATCACTTCTCCATACACCTTCATAGGTCAGTTTGGATGGCGGCAACGGATTATTGCAAGCGGTTAAAAATATTCCGAGGAAAAATACGACTATCAACTTAAAGCTGGTTTTCCTCATATAAACTCCCTCTTCTCTATTTTATTATCTCGTATAGAGATTAGAATTCTGAATAGCTTATTAATTCATTAAAACTGTCTATTGTACTCGATGGTAACCGATGATACCTTCGGTACTATATTCTACTGGTTGAAAGCTTTCCTTAGAACGATCGGCATGACGAATTATTTCAATATATTATAATTAACGGAGAAAAAAACTATGACAAAACTGATAATAACTATGACAGCTAGCGCCCTGTTCGCCGTTTCACTACTCACAACGGCGGCAGAAAAAAACGAAGATAAACGCACCTTTTCTACCACTGAAGTCGCCCCAGGTATATACGCCATAATGGGCGTTGGTGGATTTACTGGCGGTAATATCGGATTGTCGGTGGGCGCAGACGGTGTGGTGATGATTGATGATTCAATGCCGCCTCTTTTAGATCGCATGAAAACCGCAATAAAAACCATTACCGACAAGCCCGTTGATTTTCTTATCAATACCCATGTACATGGTGACCACACCGGAAATAATAAGGCCATCGGAGAAGACGGTACTCGAATTGTTGCTCATGAAAACCTGCGACTCAATATGTTGACTAAAGGGTTACAAACTAAAGATGGCAAAAAACCCATGCCAAAATCTGCGTTACCTGTGATCACTTTTTCCCACGCCATGAGTTTTCATTTAAATGGCGAAGATGCACGGATATTTCATGTGGAAAAAGCCCATACTGATGGTGACGCAGTGATTCATTATCAAAACGCCAATGTTATTCACACAGGCGATATTTTCTTTAATGGTATGTTTCCTTACATCGATATCAATAACGGAGGTAGTGTTGATGGTTATATCAAAGCGCAGCAAAAAATTCTTGAAATTGCCAATGATAATACCAAAATTATTCCAGGTCATGGACCTCTATCTGATAGCAAACAACTAAAGCAATCACTGGATATGTTAATTGATGTAAGACAACTAATTGCGGATCAAATTGCAAAAGGCAAAACGGAAGATCAAGTAGTAAAAGCTAACCCGATAAAAAAATACCATGAAAAATGGAATTGGGGCTTTATTACAACTGAGAAAATGATCAGACAGGTTTATAAGAGTTTGAAAGGGTAGGTTCCATTACACGCCCAAACCTGCAAGTTGGTTAAATATGGTTGAGATAGCCACACTGAGCAGAGTATTCACCTATAGAGCCTTACTTTAAGGCGATATTTTGATTTGTTGGAAAATCAGGAGTACATTTAGCGTTCTAACTGACTCTTTGGCAGTATATTTGAAGAACCACTCCTAACGGGCATTTATTCCGTTGGGAATATTCCGTCCGTTAAATTTATAATTTGATTAGAAGGAATATTAAAATGAGTACACAAAGATTGAACGCTTTTATCATTGAAGAGTATAAGCAAGCCCGCAAAGATGAACTTCAAAAGAAATATCATCCTTGCGGTCACGGGGTCTTTCATTCGGAAGGTGAAGGATTAACGCTTCACCTTGCTGAGAAAATGTCTATCTTTTACTACTGTGGTTGTTGAGCTTTTTTTCTTTCGGAGGATAAGGTGTTCTAAACTAAAGGTTTGATCGGAGAACTGAAATGTGTTTAGCGTTTTATCTGACAGGGTTAACAGTTTTTCGCCTGTATTGGTGTTATACACTTCAAGGCTTCCTTTAGCCTGCTGAAAGATGAGTTCACTACTGTCTATATCCTGGAATATAATTTTATTATTACCACTACCATCAATAATTTCTAAACTACCGGACAAGTCGGTTCGTTTTGTATTCAAATCATGAATTTTACCTAGCATAACATAGGTATCGTCTCCCTCGCCTCCCAATAGCATAGCCCGGCTGTCTGCTGAAAATATAATGGTATCATTGCCATCTCCCGCATCTATTATATTTTCACTGCTAAGTAGATCATCAGGGGTAATGGGAGAAACTGCGAAGATAACATCGTTGCCAGAGCCGCCAAAAAGTTGGTTGCTTCCTGACCCACCACTTATGATATCGTCACCTGGTCCGCCGAAAATAATGTCATTGCCTGCCTCGCCAAATAATCTATCATCACCCTTACCCCCACCTATCTCATCATCACCGTCACCAGCAAAAACTTGATCAGCACCATCGCTAACATAAATAACATCATTACCTGCACGTCCATAAACCGTATCTTTATAAACACTACTCTGGCCAATGGTGCCACTGTTCAAATACACACTGTCATCTTCTGAGGTACCTTCGAGGATAACGCCGGCGTTCAATGAGCCATCATCCAAAAATCCGGAATAGGCTAACAGGTTAGGGGTACCAACTCCCGCATCAAAGATGACTCCCGTTGTAGCGGCGTTTAGTATGGCAGAGTTTACCTGGGCGGGGGTATCTGTGGTTTGGCTACCCAGATATCTAACGGCAATGCCTGCCACATGTGGCGAGGCAAAAGAGGTGCCACTTCCTATAGTTGCATTAGTATTACCGTTGTTTAGGACGGATACTATCCCTTCACCAGGTGCAAATAAATCGATACAAGGACCAAAATTTGATGTTTCGGCACGGTTATCGTTTTCATCCGAGGAAGCAACGGTAAGGGCTGCCGTCACATTGGCCGGTGAGATATTACAAGCATCAGTACTGCCATTGCCTGCAGCAATCACTACGGTTACGCCTAAATTAATGAGGTTATTAACGGCGGCATCCCGTATAGCGGATTCAGGGACGATATTACCGCCAAAACTTAAATTGGCAACGGCGGGAAATTGAGCATTAGCCGCTACCCAATCAATCCCCTCGGTAGTCAGGGAGATGGGCGTCGAACCACTGCAGCCAAATACCCGTACCGGCACCAGATTAACGTTTTTGGCCACCCCCCAGTTGGCGCTGCCCACTATTCCTGCCACAAAAGTACCGTGGCCAATGCAGTCCAAAGTGCCTAAGCCATCATCAATATTTGTAAATCCGCCATTGACGCGACCACCAAAATCACTATGGGTTGCATGGATCCCTGTATCTATAATATATGCGTTTACCCCGGTTCCATCGTTATTAAAGTTATAGATACCGTCAAGAGGCAGGTTTCTCTGGTCAATACGATCCAGTCCATAGTTTGGAAATTCTGTCGAAATTTCTACATATTGGTCCTGTTCGATTAAGCTGACGCGGCTGTCTTTAACCAGCGCAATTAATTGCCTGGCATCCAGGCGCAAGGCAAAGCCCTGTAAAGCAGTGGAATATATACGCAAGACCCTACCATTAACTTTAGCAGCAATGTCATTGGCCATAGACCGCACCATCAGCCGTCGACTTTTCTTCGACTCCCGGTGTTCCCTTTAGAATTGTCGGTGACGAACGCGAGACAGGCCAGGGGATACCACAGGGACCTGTAACACGAATTCTTTCATGCGTTTAGAAGAACTATCTGCATCCACATACGAACCACGATCGGAAATGGAGATAACAAAAGCAAATGTTTTTGCTTTACCCCTTTGAACGATATGAGTCCTGCTTATAACCGGAAGGGAATAAAAGACTCAGTAGAGCCATGATCAACTCATTTCCAGTTTGATATTCTGAACTTGCTTGTTCAGTTGATTAGCAACAGTCACCGCTTTATCCGGCAAGTTGTAATTAAGAACTCAGTTTCTCAGGAGTTCAAGGGTAGCTAGTTCCTCTATATAAAGCGCCAAAGAAAGTTTTAATGTTGGAATAGATCGCTTTTAAAGATAATTTGGAAGCAAATGTCCCACCAAAATTGCCATAACGGGCTTCATAAGAAAGGGTAATCGTGGCATTGGTGTTAAATCCTAATTTATTGGAAAGTGCAAACAACTCTGTTTCTATGCCAATACCTGCAGCAACAGACAAATTACATTCCGGTGCACATGATACTTTCGCACCTATTAAAACAAGACCTCGCTTAACAGATAAACCTGCTGTTCCAGTTATTGTGCCAGTAGAGTTATATTCAATGTCAAAAGACACTGATTTAAACTTCCCTTCTATTTTGGCAGCACCTTCGATAGTCACCGTTACAACTGTTTTAAAATTCTCCCCTGCAAGTTCTTCAGCTATATTATCAATGACATTAGTAGCAGGCAAATCTTTATCTCTGGGGTGGGCTTCATCATTAAGTGCTCGAGAAAATGCGCCGGTGATTGCCCCATTGGCAAATTTACCCCCGGTTAACTCCGAGACCGTTCCGCCAACGACCGCAGCCGCTATAATGCGTTGACCACCCAATTTTAATCGACCAATTCGTCCGGCCAGGGCTTGTGTGATCCCGGCACTTAAAAACCCATGGCCAAATTTCCCACCCTGTAATACCCCCATAAGTCCACCCACAACGCCATGAGCAAGCGGTTTTATTAATCCTTGCAGACCGCCATAATCAAGGCCACCTACAAAATAAAATGCTTGACCACTGATGGCACCGAATACGGCACCTTTGAGAATATTTCCTCCATTCACCGCCGCACCCACGGCGCCCGCAGCGGCACCAATAAAGGCGGCGCTACAGGGTCCACAATAAACGGTAAGGACCGCGACCACAATCACACTAGCAAAGGATTTGAGTGTTTTTAATAATCCTTTAAAGAAAAAGCCTGAGGGATCGGTGGCATTTAACGGGTTATTCAGCACGTAGGAATAACGATTCAGGCTCTGGGTGTTATCCGCCGCTTGAATATTGGGATCGGCCTGAAGAAAACGGCCCAGACTCGGATCATAAATTCGACCATTCATGTGGATCAATCCCACCTCATCCAGCATTTCATGGCCGGTATAGCCATGCAGCGTTAAGCTATCGCTTATGGGACTGATGGGAAGGCTGGCGATTGAGTCCCAATCTAGTGCATTTCGTTGCTGTCCAAAGGCATCAAAGCTAAAGCTTTGTACAATATCACCACTGCTATTGGTGATTACATCGGTGGAGCCCAGGTGGTCTTTATAGATAAAATGGATTTGTTGCACACCATTGGCATAGTTGGCAACAATGGCGTTACCCAGGTTGCGACGGTATTCGATGTCAGCGCCTGGTCTCTGGATAATTTCAACATTGCCGACATAATAGGTTTTGGTGTTTCCAGACGCTGTTTCATCCTGGCGCAGGTAACGTGACCGATTGGGACTATAATTAAATCGAGTGGTATGGCCATTTTTTTCAATCTCATTGGCTTTATCAAAACTGGTATAGCTGATGCTTCTGCCATCACCGCTGGTTTGATTGCCATTGGCATCATAACAATAGGATTTGCTGCCCGCTGCAGTGACCGCATGAGGTCCTGCTGTTATGCCATTGCAACTCCCACCATATGTGTAATTGCCCCTGTCACTTTTATTGACAATATTACCCGAGGCATCGTAGCTTATATTTAATCCAGTACGACCTTCCACCGTGGCATTGGTTACACGGTTTAGCAGGTCATAGCTAAAGTTTTCTTTTAAGGTTTTTGTACCACTGTAATCCTCACGATAAATGAGATTGCCCAGATTATCCCATTGATAATGTAGCTCCTGGGCGCTAATGCCAGTATTGACATCCTGTATACGTCCAGTGGCGGCATCAAAGTATTGATAGGTATCTAACCCATTGCCGGCAATGGTATGGGTGATATTACCACGGGCATCCATGGCCATAATTTTTTGGTAGCTTTGTGCGGTGCTGGTATTGCCGCTAGCATCTCGCGTTTCTATCATGTAACCAAGCGAATTATAAACAAAACGCAACCCGGCATTATTACCGCTGGCATCAAATTGTTGGAATAGGCGTCCGATGCCATCATAGGTGCTGCTTTCATAGTAAAGATTGCTCTCAATACTCGTTACACTTTGTGTGAGCCGATTAAACTGATCGTAATTCAGGTAGCGGCTAAATCCATCACTGATATTTTGTTCCTGGCTCAGTTGGCCAATGCCATTACCTCTTCCCTGGATATTGTTATAGTCCCATCTAAAATCATTTTCGATATTGCCGCTGGCATTGTAATCGACCTTTCTAGTAGTGCGCCCCAATTCATCGCGATAGGATTCCATGGTTTGTCCTTTGGCATCAATTTGTTGCACCAATTCACCCAGGGCATTGTATTGATACAGCCAATTTCTAGCGGCACTGCCACCCTTATCCTGGTCAACCATGGTTATTTTACGACCCAGGTTGTCATAATCCATGGTGGATTGAATTTGGTTGTTGAGCCTGAGCTCGATAATGTTGCCAGCAGCGTTATAACGGTAGCTAATGACGCTACCCAGCGCATCGGTCACACTCAGCCTTTCTCCTAAGGCATTTTTAACTTCTGTCCGAATTTGATTCTGTGCATTGGTCAGGCTGCTGGTGAAATCGGTATAGCTGCTGCTGCTTCGACTGCTGTCCGGGTGGGTGATTTGCAGGGGGCGGCTGAGTAAATCATAGGTACTGATAGTGTTATAATTTGCCGCAGTAGTAGCCAACCATGGCTCATAGAACCGATAGGTGCGACCCTGAATATCATAGTCCATTCGGTGGTTAATCAGGATACCATCGATGTTGGGCTTTTGGCTAAAGACTGTCCGTCCCAGTGCATCGATGTAGTCATAGCTATAACTACCATCGGCAACCTGTTGGTGTTGCCGAAAGATGGCTGTAGAAACCGGACAGTTAATGCCTGAGCTACAGAGGCGACGGCTTGTTTTACTCCAGGCACCAGTTGAATTACGACTGAAGTAGCTTTGTCCAAAAGTGCCATAAACCCTGTCCGTGGCTACCCCATTGATATCAAGGCTACTCGTCGACTGACCCAGGTTATTTCTAGAGAGCACTTCTGAGATGACTTGATTAAAGCTGTTACGCGTTTTAACCGGGTAGCGCCCATCGCTGTCATATTCGGTGTAACTGCTGCGATTGATAAAATAAGGGTTGTTGGCATCTTGAGTGGTCTCTGTGCCACAACTCGCGACATGGCTGGAACACTGCGTTATTTGTAGGATATTGCCAAAAGTATCATGTTGGTAAACCGTGGTCAGATTTTTCTGATCGTCCCCATTTGGCTCTATCACTTCTTTATTCAATAAGCCGGTGGTCGCATCATATTCAAAGCTTGAACTTCTTATAATATCGGTAACGCCTGTTTTTTGGTGGGTGACCTGAGTGCTGGTTAAACGTCCTAAATGCCATTTGCTGCTATCGTTGTCATAGATGTGGCTGGTGAGTTTGGCTCCCAGCAAGGTTTCACTGGCACCTTCATGGGTCACAATATCGATGTTGGTTGGATTGGCATAGGCATCATAGCTATTGGTGGTTTTAATGGTTTGCATTTTAGCCCCGCCATTGAGGGCATAAGTGGATTCAATACTTTCTTCGATAAAGGTAAATTGGCTGTTACCTTCATAAGTGAGCTGAGTTTGCCACTGATTGCTGGCATGAGCCAGTAGCTGGCCGTTGGCTGTTCTCGTCTCTGTCGTCTCAGGACTGCCAATAAAGGGGAATTCCTGACGATAACCGCTACTGGTTTCAATACCCGTTTGTAAGTCGATGGTGGTTAAACTGGTAAACCCCAAAAAGCCACGTCCACCCGCTTGCATACGGGCACCTTGATAACGATAGTCAACTCCTGCCATGGCAGCTGCATTATCCCAGGTCGGGGCACTGCTGTGTACGCTAGACACCACATACATGGGGGCCAATAGATTAAACACGGGGGAACCCCTACCATAGTCAAAACTGGCTGCAGTAGATCCTTTTTGGTAGAGATTGGGCTGAGCGGGATCGGTTAACGCATGATAGTCAATCTGGGTATGATTTCCCAAACCATTGTCTATGGCGATGATCCGGTTAGCGGCGACAAATGCACCCCGATGCAGGCTGGCACGATAGCGGTCATCGCCACTTTTTAGAAACAGATGGTCGGTTAAACCATCGCCGTTTAAATCGAGGAAAACGTCTAAATAGCCTTCTTCAACGATATCTGATTCAACCCCCGTATCGGTACCTGAGGTAAAACCCTGACCCGTACCCAGGGCGACATATAACAGATCTTCACTGACAACAAAATGAATATCCGGGTAACCATCCAGGTTGTAATCGGCTAAACTGATGTGTCGATCATCGAGGGTTCTATTGCCATTATAATTGTAATTAATGTTAACGGCCTGTGCACCGGTAAAACCATCACCGGTACTCAGTTTAAAATACCACTGTCCGCTATTACCACTGGTACGGTAGAGGATGTCGGTTAAGCCGTCTGCATTGAGATCGACTAAACGCATGTCTTCACTCTTAAAAGAACTAAAATCTATTCTACCAATTTCTACAAATTCATCCTGTGCATCCAGGCTATAAATGCCTCGATAATAGCTGGTACTGCTATAGGTTGGGATCCCGAAATCAAACTCTTCTTCGAGTTCGCTGATCCTGACGATAAGATCCACCTTGCCATCCCCATTAAAATCGCCAGCACTGAGGTTTTCAAAATCCACATTTCGGGAAATGAAAGTTTCTGAATCCTCATCATACTCACTTGACACAATCGGTAAGGGCATGGTGCCTGGATTTTGGCTATCAAAGGCATAGGGTGCTGACGCATTGTAGGTGGGTCTTAGATAATAGACTTTTATGCTATTGCCGAAAGGCCGTATCAAATCACCAAGACCATCACCATTGATATCTAATAAAAGGGCTTTTTCAGCGACACCTGATGTGGCTACACCGATATTGATAGCGACGGTATCAAAACAACCATCGGTTTTAGCCTGATGAACATACCACCAACCCTGCCTGGCCACGAGTACGTCGGTACGGCCATCGCCATTATAGTCCAGTGGATGCCAGGCTTCATCTTCATTGTCTTTATCCGCATCAAACAAAATATCACTACAGCTGGCGTTATTGACCAAAGTGACACTCTGTGAGAATTGGTTGTAATCTGAGCGATACACATTGAGATAACGGATTGTACTGCTGCTACCTTCTTTAATATAAATAAAATCCTGATCGCCATCGCCATCGGTATCTGCAGGTTGTCCGCCGATAAAATCATTGGCCAGGGTGCCAGAGCTCCCCTGGATATAACCGGCAAGGGGGCGCGCAGACCAGCTGAAAACTGTCTTGGGTGCGCTAACAGCGGATGCGGATTCTGTAATATCAATTAATCGTGGCGGATTGGCCAAAGGATTATCATAGTTTAAGTCCAGGCGCCTGACTTGTGCATTATTATCTGAGCTAACCACCGAGGTTAACAGGTGTCTCAGTTGAGCATGGCCACCCAGATTATAACGTAGAACCACATCTTGACGATCAGTACGATAGTTAAAGACGATCTGGTTATTCGGGCCATAGTTAATCTGTGCAATGACTTGCTCGCTGATACTGGGATCGGTGTGATAGCTAAAAAGAATGGCATTATCCACACCGGTGTTATAACTGACACTGTCTTCAAAACGGCTCAATGCCCAGCTGAGTACTGATGTTTGAACCTGACCTAAACGATTGCTGAGTAATTTTGAATCGGGGGTATTTCCATATTCACTGACGGAACCATCTTTACGCCACAGACGAAAATAGCTGGGGCCCGTACCTGAACTGCCGTAGGAAATGATTTTGGTTTGATTATCAATTTCCAGGCGATATTCCGTGCCATCGGCACCATAATCACTATTATTGATGGCAATCATCTGCTGTCCATCCAGACAAAAACGATCCGTGGCACTCAGGTTAACCCCAATATCCTGATCGTTGCTTTCCATGGTTTGTCGACAACGGCTAATGGCCGATAGGCCGCCTACATTCCAGCCCAGGCCCAAAGAAGCGTTTCCATTTTGCGAACTGTAGTTGAGACTGAGTTGCGGTCCGACCCCGGCAATACCTGTTGGCGTAAAAATGGGGGCGGAAAAAGTTGCCGCGGCGGATTCATCTACTCTAAATTGCCCGGCAATGGTTGCCACTGCATCGGAATCGAGATCCGCTGCGGGTAAGGGTTCAAGGACAATGGCTGGTGGTGATTCTGGTGGTATTTGAGTCGTACAGGAAAGTGTTGAGCCGTCACTCTGTGGGTTATAGGTAAAGGTCGTTAATCCTTGATTTTCAAAGCTGTCGATATCATTACAGTCATCACTGCCGAACAGGTTACCCTCAATGTTCAAGTCTTGCAGGGATAATGCCGGATTAGGTAACTGGCTGAGGTTATTATTATTACATGAAAGAGTTGACAGGTTAGGGTGTTGACCGGAACTTAGATTCGTCAAGCTGTTAATGCTGTTATTGTCGCAATAGATAGTAGTAATACTCGCCGCTAGATTAGGCAGCGCGGTTAAGTTGTTACCGCCCATACCCAGAACTTGCAACCGCGTAAGAGCGCTCATATTGGGTAGCGATGTCAGTTGATTATTGGCACAGTATAAGGTTGTTAAATTAACAAAATGCTCAATACCGCTTAGATTGGCAATGCCTCTATTACCACAGTAAATGACATTGACCTGGGCCGCTTCAGTGGCATCAATTTCTCCATCAGCACTGGTATCAAACCTAAGTAAATAGTTTTTAAAGTTGCTATCGGGAATAATGAGACTCGTCGAATCATTATCTATTATATTGGCAGTGAACGAAGCTGTGGCAATGCCAGCTCCACCAGAAGCATTAGAGAGTGTCATGGTCACTCCTTCATTAGCTTCTGGTAGAGCATCGTCAAGGGTTGCTACAGAGATAGTTTTGCTTCGATCGTTCCAGCCATAGGTCAAGGTAGCGCTTTGGGCGGTGTAGTCTGCTGGCGTAACCGCGCCACTATTTGAGGTGGCGTAATCAATGGTATAAGTGATCTCTGAAGCGCGGTCGCTAACAATGGTAAATTGTAATGAAGCGCCTTCGTTTACATTAAAGGCACTGACCGAATAATTGGGAGCGGGATCGTTATTGATGATGGTGCCTAAGGCTAAACCATCTAAAATAAACGCGCCATTGGTGGCGTTAGAAAGTACCATTTCCAGAGTATTATCCCGCTCGTTGGTGCCATCATCTTGAGTGATAACACTGATGGTTTTACTAATCTCTCCACTCTGAAAGGTGAGCGTACCCGAGGTATCTGTATAATCATCAGCACCTAATGCGCGTATGTCTGAGGGCAGGCTGAGCTGTTCCCTTGTTGTGAAATCAACAGATTGACTGCCAATGCCGTCGCTACGAGTGACGGTAAAGACCAACAGACTTCCTTCAACCTCTGATGAGTCGTTGATGCTATATGTCGATGGAAAAGTCGACGTTCCCTGATCTTCACCCTGTACACCAATGGCAAGATCATCAAAGCCATCGCCATTAAAATCACCCTGCACGGTTATTTCGGCAGTACAAAAGGGTGCAACAAGTGTCAATCCTGCACTGATGCAGATACCAAGGATATATTTTTTCAAGCTGTTCATCATGGGTTGTTTCCTGTCTTCTAAATGGACATTTTTATCGCAAATACACCGAGGCAATACTTTAAAATTAGGGCATTGACTCATAATGACGATCTTTTTCTTAAGAATAACGAGAGGCTATTCCTGACTTTAGTAACACTGCATTAAAAAGGAACCTGAGGGTTAGTACGTCAGTGACAAAATAGGGGCAATATTACGTACTCCAGTGACAAAATTAGGATAAATTCACGTAATTAAGTGACAAATGTTTCTGGAAAATATTTGAACAACCCAAGGTTGGCCCGAAGGGTACAGGGCAGGGATAGCCCGTCATATAAAATCTCATATAGAGATTTTGTTCACTCACTCCCTGGGATTTATCGGCTGTGTTGGCCAGCTAAAGCTGCTTTGATTAGCTCCAGACCAATCTTGGTGAACAACCACCATTCTAGTTGAGATGATTGGATATTAGTTATAGCGCTGTTGCAATAAACAACTTAGCCGAGCGATTAAAGTCTGAACTCATGTTTTACTCATCCTTTTTGCGTCCGGCTAAGTTGTTTGACTACCACTATGTAATAAATATTTGCGATAAAATTCCTAAAATTGAAATCCACCACCACCGCAAGATGAAACCACGGTAATACTCTTGGTCACTGTTTGGCAATCATTGCCCATGACTTCCACAGAAATACTGACTGTACCGTTTATTGCCAAATAGCCATAGTTTGGATTAGTAGTCGAGGAAGATAATGGATTGGCAACCTGCCAATTGAAGGTATAAGGCGATGCAGAGCCACTGGCTGTTGCCAGGAAACTGAACGCTTCCTGGCTTCCACCACAAAGTCCAGAGGCGTCGCCTGTCAAGGTCACGGATAGAGCGCTATTTGTATCAAGAAATCCGGTATACAACAGCTTATTGGGTGAACCACTACCGATGCCAGACAATTGACCCGAAGTTGCGTTATTCAGTATAGCGTTTCTAACGACAGCGGGTGTGGCACTCGGATTGTTTTGAAGACAGCGTGCTGCAGTACCAGCAGCAAAGGGTGCAGCAAAAGAGGTGCCGCTAACAGTTGTATCATTCCCTTGGTTGGACGTAGTTCGTATACTCGCACCAGGTGCAAACAAATCGACACAAGAACCAAAACTCGATAAAAAGGCACGGTCATCGTTTGCATCGGAGGAAGCCAGTGTCAGTGCATCGGGTATACGAGCCGGGGTGGCATTACAAGCATCATCATCAGAGTTACCTGCAGAAGTCACTACGGTAATACCTATATTGATCAAATTATTAATGGCAAGCTCCCGTATGGGTACTGTCTCTACGGTTATGGGCCCTCCAAAACTCATATTAACAACGGCAGGAAATTGTGCATTAACAGCTAACCAATCAATCCCGGCCAAAATCACATCTGAAGGTGTAAAAGGCGAGCAATCAAATATTTTAACTGGTATCAGATTTACATTTTTGGCCACCCCCCAGGTGGTGCTGCCAACTACCCCTGCCACAGCCGTACCGTGACCAAGGCAGTCGCCAGTACCGAAGCCATCATTAAAAGCAGTAAAACCACCATTAACACGACCACCAAAATCACTATGGCTGGCGTGGATCCCTGAATCCATAATATAGGCATTAACTCCCGTTCCATTATTATTAAAGTTATAAGTAACGTTGAGAGGAAGGCTTCTCTGGTCTATGCGATCCAGTCCATAACTTTCTGTCGCTTGAGATATCTCTACATACTGAACCTGTTCGATTAGGCTGACACGTTTATCTTTGGCCAGTGTCTTAAGTTGCCTCGAATTCAACTCCAGGGCAAATCCCTGTATCGCATTAGAATAGGTGCGCAATACTTTACCATTGACCTTATCAGTAATATCTTTTGCCATGGATTTTACCATCAGCTGACGCTTTTCCTTCGATTCACGAAAGGATTTTGCCTTAATCTGCGATTTAATGGATAAGTCCTTTGGTACTTTTAACAATACGATATATTGATCTGCAACAGTCCATGCAGATGGATTTAGTTTAATGAGTTTTGATTGCAACAATGCTTCGTCTTGAGGCTTAATACCTTCATTGTCTTGAATACCTAAGATAGTATTGCCAGCGGCTACATCATCATTAGCAATAGTTGATGTAGGGGGTAGTGCAATGATGGACAAAATAATCACCATTGCTAGAATCTTTAATTTTTTCATCGTAAGTTACCTCTGTATTTTTATTAAAATAACGACACTAAAGTCTGTGAACCAGCACATTGAGTAAATACGAAAGCAGATTCCAAACTTCAAACTACTGACAAACACGTAAAATATAACTGGTAGCTACAATCATGGCTTGTAACTGAGATCAGCAGTTAGTACTCCAGTGACAAAATACAGATGATTTAGCGTATTCCAGTGACAAAATAAGGGTAAAAATATGTGCTCCTGTGACAAATGTTTCAGGAAAACATTTGAACAACCAAAGGTTGGCCCGACGGGTACAGGGCAGGCATAGCCCATCATACAAAATCTCACACAGAGATTTTATTCACTCCCTGGGATTCCATCGGCTGTGTTGGCCAGCTAAAACTACTTTGATAGGCTCCAGACCAATTTTGGTGAACAACCACCATTCTAGTGGAGATGATTAGATATTAGTTATAGCGTAGTTGCAATAAACAGCTTAGCCGAACGATTAAAATCTGAACTCATTTTTTGCTCATCCTTTTTGCGTCCGACTAAGTTGTTTGACTGCTACTATTTAAAAAATATTTACAATAAAATTGCTAAAATGGAAATCCACCACCGCAAGATGAAACCACGGTAATACTCTTGGTCACTGTTTTACAATCATTCCCAATGACTTCCACAGAAATATTGGCTGTACCGTTTATTGCTAAATAGGCATAGTTTGGATTAGTAGTCGAGGCAGATATTGGATTGGCGACCTGCCAGCTGAAGGTATAAGGCGATGCAGAGCCACTGGCTGTTGCCGTGAAACTGAATGCTTCCTGGCTTCCACCACAAATTCCAGAGGCCTCGCTTGTCATGGTCACAGATAGATCGCTATTTGTATCAAGAAATCCGGTATACAACAGCTTATTGGGTGAACCACTACCGATGCCTGACAATTGACCCGAAGTTGCGTTATTCTGTATAGCATTTCTAACCATAGCGGGTGTGGCACTCGGATTGTTTTGAAGACAGCGTGCTGCAGTACCGGCAGCAAAGGGTGCAGCAAAAGAGGTGCCGCTTTTTTTAGTTGTAAGATTCCCTTGGTGGTACGTAGTATGTATACTCACACCAGGTGCAAACAAATCAACACAAGAACCAAAGTTAGAGAAGGAGGCACGGTTATCGTTTTCATCGGCAGCTGCAATTGTCAGTGCATCGGGTATACGAGCCGGGGAAACATTACAAGCATCAACATCAGAATTTCCTGCAGCAATCACTACTGTAACACCAGTATTAATCAAGTTATTAATGGCAAGATCCCGTATAGCTGTTTCAGTGGTTATGCTCCCACCAAAACTTAGATTAGCAACGGCGGGTAATTGTGCATTAGCAGATACCCAATCAATCCCAGCCATAGTCAATGCTGTAGTTGTTGTCCCGCTGCAACCAAATACTCTTACCGGTATCAGATTAACATTGTTGGCCACTCCCCAGGTGGTGCCACCAACTACCCCTGCCACAGAGGTACCGTGACCAAGGCAGTCGCCAGTGCCGAAGCCATCATCAATAAAAGTAAAGCCACCATTAACACGACCACCAAAATCAATGTGGTTTGCATGAATCCCCGTATCTATAATATAGGCGTTAACTCCCGTTCCATTATTATTAAAGTTATAAGTACCGTTGAGAGGAAGGTTTCTCTGGTCTATGCGATCCAGTCCATCACTTTCTGTCGCTTGAGATATCTCTATATACTGAACCTGTTCGATTTGGCTGACACGTTTATCTTTGGCCAGTGTCTTAAGTTGCCTCGAATTCAACTCCAGGGCAAATCCCTGTATCGCATTAGAATAGGTGCGCAATACTTTACCATTGACCTTATCAGTAATATCTTTTGCCATGGATTTTACCATCAGCTGACGCTTTTCCTTCGATTCACGAAAGGATTTTGCCTTAATCTGCGATTTAATGGATAAGTCCTTTGGTACTTTTAACAATACGATATATTGATCTGCAACAGTCCACGCAGATGGACTTAGTTTAATGAGTTTTGATTGCAACAATGCTTCGTCTTGAAGCTTAATACCTTCATTGTCTTGAATACCTAAGATTGTATTGCCATTGGCTACATCATCATTAGCAATTGTTGATGTAGGGGGTAGTGCAATGATGGACAAAATAACCAACATCGCTAGAATCTTTAATTTTTTCATCATAAGTTACCTCTGTATTTTTATTAAAATAACGACACTAAAGTCTGTGAACCAGCACATTGAGTGAATACGAAAGCAGTTGCTAAACATCAAACTACTGACAAGCACATAAAATATGACTGGCAGCTACTATCTTGGCTTGTAACTGAGATCAGCAGTTAGTACTCCAGTGACAAAATACATATGAATTACCGCACTCCAGTGACAAATGTTGAATGTCAGAGTCTGCGACGATGACCCGCATAACGTAGGGCAAGGACAGCCCAAAGTACAAAGCAAGTGGTTGATTTATTCAATTGTTGATGTCAGAAAATGATCAACCGCAGATGTGTTTAGAGATTAAAAAAGACAAGGATTATCGACGTAGATATGCCCTGAATTTCAATGGAAATCCATTTATTCAGAGCAGTTAATATTTTAGTTGCGTTGCTACGGGATTTCCCATTTCTGCGGTTTACCATCCCATACCGGGCTAGCTTAAAGGATTCGCCGTGTTGAGTGTTTAAACTGTTAGCAGACAGGTATTTGTTACTATTGACATTAGGTAAGCGGTAATAATCATTATCATTATTGTTTTCAATAAACTCAACCGTCCATCACCTCAACCTGATTCAAAACGAACATTATGTAAATTTCACTGGTTTTTGCGGACTGGCACTCAAGTCAAACTTTCCCCAGCTATTTTTCTGATATTCAGTGGGGGATTGTCCGTATTTTTCTCTAAAACATCGGCCAAAGTAATCCTGGCTGGAAAATCCAACCTGCATGTAAATCTTTACAGGTTTTATACCCTTTTTAAGCAAGGTGCGTCCCTGTTGCAATCTAAGATTACGTAACACCGTTGCTGGGGTATGATTAAGAAAAGCAGATAATTTACGCCGCAGGCGTCTTTGTTCCATATAAACTTGATCTGCCAATACCTTAATAGGATTAGTAAATTCCGGATCAGCATAATGTTTATGAATATGCGAGCGAAATGTATTCAGTAAAGTGATATCACTCAGTCCAACATAAGGAAATTCAGATAGACAGACAGGAATATTATCGATTAGATATTTTTCGATTTTGCCATTTGCAAATGCCTGTATATCCAGCGCAGTGTTGACAGCCTGTTGTAGATCTTGCTCGCCAAAAGGTTTACTGAAATAATGAATTGCGCCAGTAGCAATTGACTGACTTTGGCTGATTGGATCTCCTGCAGCGGTTATTAAAATGACAGGTATATGACTTACTTTGGGATCGGCTTTGAGTTCCTGTAACATCTGGTGACCGTTTTTGTTTGGCATCATAACATCGCTGATGATCAAATCGGGATGGTGGATCCGGGCCATGAATAAACCTTCTTCACCATCTTTTGCTTCCAGGCAGATATAACTGTCTGTAAAAGATTCAACAATAAAAGCGCGCATATCTGCATCGTCTTCAACGACTAGAATACCAGGTTTACCTTCTTGCTCCCAATCGACATTCATTGTTATAGATGGTTTGGTATTCTCCTGAATGTGGGCCAACGTCGTGATGTTAGATACCAGATTTTTTATATTAGCACTGACTCCGTTTTTGGTTTTGCATGTTTTAATCATGCTAGCTTCCGATGCCGGTAAGCGGACGACAAAGGTTGCGCCATTTCCGGGTTTGCTGGTAACTTCTATTGTTCCGCTGTTTCTTTGCAAGATCTCTTTGACAAATGTCAGACCGATCCCGGTGCCCGGTTGATTCTGTGTCGGATTCAGGCGAATACCTCGCTCAAATATTATCTGTTGGTTTTCAGTTGAAATACCAACCCCGGTATCAGAAACTCTGAGCTCTATTTGTTTGTTTAGCCGACGAATAAGCAACGAGACTCTGCCGCCAACCGGTGTGTACTTCAGCGCGTTTTCTAGAAGATTAACCAATATCCGCGCCACTGCGTCGGGCTCAGCATAAACACTCAGTGCACTTTCTGTTTTCAATGTTAATGACAATTGTTTTTGCATAAAAGCATCGCGAAAATCCTCCACCAGCTCATCCGCAATAGCCGATATATTATCAATGCTCTTAGGCGCCGGAGCGGTACCTGAAATGATCGAAAAGGCAACCAGAAAATCTACATCTTTTTGTAGTCGTAATGCATTACGTTTGACTCGAAGTAAGGCTGACGGAGAGGTTTGCCGGTCATCTATCATGCGTTCTATCGGCCCCAGAATTAAACTAAGAGGTGTTTTAAGGGAATGAGAAATATTCTGGGTAAATTGGGTATTCAGGTTAAGAAGCTGTTGAATATAATCACTTTTGCGCTCGATTTCAGCGGTGCGCTCCTTGACTTGAATTTCCAGAAGTGCGGTTCTCTTTGTCGGTACAACGGTTAATCTGTAAAAAATAAATGCTAGAAGAATTATACTGAGAACGCCATACAGGAGTTTCATTTCCAGTGTTAACCACCAGGGCGGTAAGATGATAATAACCATGTTGATGCCTTTTTCATTCCAGACATTATCCTTGTTAGCCGCTTTGACCCTCAGGGTGTACTCACCCGGCAAAATATTAGTGTAGGTGGCAATACGATTTTTATGACTAGTGAAAATCCAGTTCTCATCCCAACCCTCCAATTTGTACGCGTATTGATTTTTGCTCGGGCTGGCAAAATGTAGCGCAGCGAACTCAAATGAAAACAGACTTTGATCATGGGTAAGCGTCAATTTTTTGGTAGCATGGATCGCCCTACTCAAAACCATTGCGTTTTTAATTGTTGGAATATTTTGCTTTGTTGTTGGATCTGGGGCCGGGATCTTATTGGCGCTGACTATTGGTACCGATTGATTGAAAATGAGAAAATCGGTGAACGCTAGATCGGGAGGTGAGCGACTATCTATAATTTGTTCGGGTAAAAAGCGATTAAATCCATTATTTCCACCAAAAAATAATTCACCACTTTTGTTCTTAAAAAAAGCTCCCTGATTAAATTGGTTGCCCTGTAAGCCGTCTTCAGCAGTGTAATTTTTAAATATTTTCGTCTTTGGATTGAACTTTGATATGCCCTCATTGGTACTGATCCAGAGGTTGTTCTGTTCATCCTCAAGGATCCCCTGAACAACGTCATTGGCTAATCCGTCACTTTTGCGATAATGGATAAAGCGTTGTTGCGATCTGTCGAATTTGTTAAGACCTCCGCCCTGAGTGCCGATCCAAAGAAAGCCTTGTTGATCTTCATAGATTGCTGTCACACTGTTATTACTTAAACTATAAGGATTTGTACTATCATGCCTATAATGAACAAATTGTTGCGTTGAATAATCAAATCGATTGAGTCCCTCGTCTCGTAACCCTATCCAGAATATACCCTGCCGATCCTGATAAAGGACCGAAACATAATTATGGGCGAGGCTGTTGGGATTAGTCAATTCATGTTGAAACCGGATGAATTTCTGCCTTGAAGGGACGAATCTATTAATTCCGCCTAATGTTCCAACCCAAAGCGTTCCTTGCTTATCTTCAAGCAATGTTGAAACAATTGTATGACTCAAACTATCCACGTTATTTTCATCATGTTGGTATTGTTGGAAACGCCCAGTGGTTGGGTCAAATCGATTCAAACCTTGAGCAAAAGTCCCAACCCAAAGTATGCCATAACGATCCTCGATAAGTGTCTGAACATGATTTGTGCTTAAGCTTTGAGAATTGTCTGGGTGGTGCTGGTATGTATGGAAGTGATTTGTCTGCGGATTGAACCGATTTAGACCGCCATAAGTCCCGACCCATAGTTCTCCTTGGCTGCTTTCATAAATTGTTCGCACGTCGTTGCTGCCTAGGCTATTGGGATCATTGTTATCGTGCTGATAATGGTTGAACAGCGAGGTTTGCGGGTCGAACCTATTCAACCCATTATCAGTACCGACCCAAAGTACTCCCTGTCGATCCTGATAAATTTCTGTTACAATATTATTACTTAGGCTGTAAGGATTGTCCTGATCATATCTATCACTATAGAAACGGTTGGTTTGCGGCTCAAAACGGTTTAGACCACCACCGAAAGTTCCTACTCTGAGCACTCCACTTTGATCCTCAAGAATTGACATGACAAAATTGGTTTCTAACTTATAGGGATCATTCGGGGCATATCTGAAGTGTTTGAAATGCCCTGTTTGAGGATTAAAACGGCTTAAACCTTTGTCATAAGTACCGATCCAGATTATTCCCAGTTGATCCTGATAGAGCTTTGAGATAGAGTTTTGACTCAAACTGTCGGGATCATTTTCATCATGTCGATAATGTTTGAAACACCCTGTTTGTTGATCAAAACGATTTAAACCGGCATCCGAAGTACCAATCCAGAGAATACCCTTATCATCTTCAATAATTGTTCTTATATCATCGCCACTCAAGCTATGGGGGTCTTTGTCATTATGTTGGTAATGTCGGAAACTTCTGGTTTTCGGGTCGAAACGATCAAGACCGCCACCACGAGTTCCAAGCCACAGCATTCCTTGTCGATCCTCATGAATGACCATAACTTTATTTTCGCTTAAACTGTTAGGATCATTATCATTATGTCGGTAGTGTTCGAATTGCTCAGTGTCTGGATCAAAACGACTTAAACCGTCATAAGTGGCAATCCAGATAATGCCCTGCTTATCCTGATGAAGGTCATAGATAACATGGCTTGAAATACTGTTTGGATCTCCCGGATCTGGCCTGAACACTTTAAAACTATAACCGTCAAAACGATTTAATCCATCGCGAGTAGCAATCCATAAAAATCCTGTGTTGTCCTGAATAATGCTGGTGATTTTATTGTTTGAGAGGCCATCATCCATTGTTAATCGATTGAACCGTAAACTTGGACCGGCGGCATGTGAAATTGAAGGAATAAATAATGCGAGTATTAAATAATATAAGCCTAAAACATGACGCAACTTAAACTCCAAGACATTATTTGTTTTCAAGATATCTTCCGTCATTTCCTTCACTTGGTTTTAATTTTGTGAGCACAACCTTTAGCGGAACCATATTGATTTAAAGACATAAAAAAGTGAGAGCAAAATAACCAAAGGTATTCCCAATTGGCCTGGAAAGCTCTTATTTTCTTTTCCTAGGGTCTGTTGATCTTTGCGGTACATGATTTAATCAACCCACATTGGGAGCCAGATAATAGCGAATGCTAATGCGACCATACTAAAGTAGTTCCGTTCTAATTTGTTATCACCTGTCGTAATTGCACGAATATATTTCATTGGCGCAAAGACATTTTCAACTAAGTGCCGGTATCTGTAAAGCGCCCAATCCATATCATCGTTCACTTTTTTGTTGTTACTACGTCTTGGAATAACAGAGATACCACCTTGCTTTCTGATATATTGCCTGAGTGCCTGACTATCATAACCTTTGTCTGCTATCACTATTTCTGAAGTGGGAGCTCCAGATACGAGCAACTTACCATGTACAATATCATTCACCTGACCGCCTGAAAGCTCAAAGTATATCGGCAAACCTCCGCTATCAACAGCTAAATGGATTTTCGTTGAGTTACCCCTTTTTTACCTATCGCTTCCTCTTCTTGGCTCAAAGCTCCAGAGCTATGCTGATGTGCTGTCACGATACTATCATCAATAAACAGCCATTCTGCATCATCGTATTGAGCTAAAGTTTTGAAAAGTTTGGCTAGAATTCGTTTCTTTGACCACCAATTAAAACGGCGAAGTACAGAATTCCAATCTCCGAAATCTGATGGTAAATCTCGCTACGGAATACCGGTTCTTAACCAATATAGAATGCCTTCCATTGTCATTCGGTGTTCTGGTTTGTTATAAACGCGATGACTTAAATACATTATTCTTGATAGTATATCCCAGGTTGCATCGGTTAATATAAGTCTTGGCAGGTTAATTCGTTTATTTTGATTTTTAGCGGAACCAAATTATAATGGATTTTCATGCTGCTTATTATTTATAGCGCAAAGATCAACAGACTCTAGTAGCAAACACTTTTCTTTTAACTTAAACTCTAACTGCCATTACATCACAATCGACATCATCCAGAATTTTTTCAATGGTACTTCCGATTAGTCCAGAATGGTAACTGGTTCCCATCACCAACAAATCAATTTTGTATTCGTTCACCAAGCTAGGCAGGAGGGTTTCTGGATAGCCTTCTATTAAGTGCAGGTAATCTTTAGGGAAATTAACTTTACCAACCGTTTTGGTGAACTTTTCTTCATTGACCCGCTTCAATTGTTCGATATATTGATCATAGTTATCCTGGCCCATGGTAAAGTCGGCTGGTCCCATGCCGGCTCCCATTCCAATGCCTATATCGGTCCATAATTGATAGGCAATGGGATCGTAACAATGAACTGCATGAGCATGGGCATCGGTGTTGCTGGCCATTTCTCTGGCAGTGTGTAAGATCAGTGGGTCAAGATCTTTTGAGTGACTATGGCGATTACTCGGATCGATTGCCCCCATAATATTGCTGTATCGATTTGTTTGTTTTGATTTCGCCAGGATCAGTGGTTTTTTAGAGGTTTTTAGCAATTGCCAATCATTGGGTGTAAAGAAAATTTTATTAATGGCCGGATGGTGATGAGTGGATTTAATCACTAGATCATATTCATCTTGTTCCGCTTTTTTATTGATTGCTTCGTAAATTGGCTTAGCCCAAACGATATCGATGTCCGCCTTTACGCCGGCTTCAGTCACATTTTCTAAATAGGTTTCCATCCATCGTTTTTGAGAATTGATGAAGCCAGTCTTTGCCGCTTCAAGTTGTTCTGAATTAAAAAACAAATTTGAAACCAAACCGCGGTTGTATACCACGGTAAATAAGGTTAACGAAGCCCCATATTGTTTAGCGAGATAAATTCCTCTTTGCAATGCCGGTTGCTCTTCTTTGCTTGGCTCCAGATCAACCAGGATCTTTTTAATGGAAGTCATAGGTTTACCCTCAAATATTAAATAGTTGAAGATGCAACTTTCTGACATTTCGATTATCAGGTCAATTTTCTATTGCGGATAATCTAAACCAGAAATACGTCTGCTAGTGGATCCACTGATTCTTTCAAAATAAATCAGGCCCAAGACTTATTATAGTCCGATTAATCATTATTTTGCTTGATATAGACCAAACTAACTAAGATATCGACTGATATTTATCATTTTTTTGGCATTATCGGAGTTATTTCCGATGAAAACCAATTCATCGACTAACCTGCGCGCACCCTGATTCGCCCCCTCGTACGATACCTAATTCGTTGCTGAAACATTCAGTTCGCAGGTTTTTCAAATGCGACCTCTGGTTGACCCTCTTAAAATTACTATTCGATCACGTCAAAATGAACCAGCTCGGTAAAGTCATAAAGGTTAAAGTTACCTGCTCGATCGTAAACAGTCAACTCCGACATCCCCCAGATGCCAGGCGCGGAACCTACAGGAAGTATTATGGTGCGATTGTAGGTTTGCCATACACTGGGATCCCCGTCTGGAAAAAGGCTCCAAGTATCATCATTGTATGCCCAGAAATGATGTTCTATACCTTGTGGGTCACGCAACAGCAAGGTGGCAATATTATAGCCGGAAATATTATCTCTTACCTTGAATGTGATAGTTACAATTGTCTCACCATTAGGCGCTTCTGGATTGGTCGGCTGCGCGTCGATACTGATATTATTCAAATCTAATTCCGGCGTTTCGGTATCCGGATTATCAGTGAGTAGTTCTATGCTCTGTGGAAGCTCATCGATGATGCTTTCTTCTTCACGCAATCCATGACCTGGGTCGGTAAAATAAACACCTTGTTGATTAAGAGCCAAATCAACCATTTTGATAAAATTCATCGAATAATTTGAACTTGGCATATAGTGCGGCATGATAAAATCAACCTGACATTTCTCATCGACTAGTGAAAAATCCCCCCATTGCTGAACGCTATAAGTTTGCGCGATTTCATCATTTAGAGTAGCAAAACAGGCATTACTATCAGCCATTGCGGTGGCTTCGTCAACTTGCCATTGGGCATGAATAATTTGAACCTGCTGGCCTTCCACACTAGTGACCGATTTAGTTAAGCTAGCGGTCGCTGAAACATACTGCGGCGGATTGATATCTTCTAGCGGATTATCAATATACAATTTCCAGCCAAAATCGTTTGCTCCCTCCATACGTTGATTACCTACTGCATCGGAAATTATAATTTGTTCAGTTCGCCAAAAACCCGACTTGGCGTATTTGCTCAAAGTAAATGACCCTTGCAAATTTGTACTGAGTTCGCCACCCGCTAATGGATTACCAAATTCATCTACCGGGCTTAAATAGAGATCGGTAAAGGTACCTATTTCACTAAGAATCCGTAGATAAGCTGAACTGGCCCCCTCTAGCTGGTCGTCTAGTGCATGTAGGCCAATTTCGATAGTGACTGTTTTATCTTCTTCCGGCTCTCCATCAACACTAATATCGACCCGATTTATTTTTCCGGGAAAGACGTAATCGGGGAACAGGTTATAAACTTGAAAAGTTAAATCTTCATCAATTTGTGAAATGTAAATATTTCCTTGCATAATATAATCGCGAATAAATTCGTATTTTCCGATTGCACGCGACTTAAGTAGATCCGGGTTGATCAAAAAAGCCGCCATAGATTCAGCCATATCTTCGTTCGGATTTTTTAGGTGGGCATAGGCAGAAACAAATTCTGTCTGCTTGGTAGTGGACCAGCCGCTATCACTCTGAGCCTCCTGATACCAGCCGCCGAGAACAATCCAGTCATCTTTTAACTGTTGCTCAAATTGGTTGGCCCATAAAAAATGGGATTTCTCATGAATAATCAAACGATGGATATAACCAATCGAACTACTATTGAAACCGGATTCCATAAATTCAATATAACCATTGCCTGCCCAGGCGACCGCTGGCGCTTCCGAATAGAGTGGATGTGGCGTACCATCTAATCGACGCAATAAATATTGTAACTCCGGCAACTTGTGCATTCCTTTGGGCATTTCTTCAAACATATTGATCAGTTGAATGATTTCTTCGGCATGAAATGATTGAAAACGGCCAGCGTTTTCCGCAGTGGTTGGAGCGGTCACAGTTTCATAGTCAGGTATTCGAGTGGTCAGGCCGAACCGCTCTTGCAATATTTTTTCATAGGCCTCTTCATCCAAACCATTGTCGGTCACATAACGAACCAACGCATGATGCAAACGCTGCGAATAATAAACACCTTTTTTACCGTCTATTCGAACCAGCTTAGGGCTGGCATTCGCAAACGCAGACTGAGAAATTAATACGGTCTTATTGGTTTCTTCTAGAGTAATCTGAACATCATTTTGCAATTCGTCGTTGGTGAGTAGCCATTTGCTGGCCGGGCGAGATTGCGCAGCATAGGAGTCTCTTTTTTCCTGAGGGATGGTTTTAAGCGTTTCTAATAAGCGATATGCGTGCTCCTGAGTCCAGCTACCAGACTCTGAATCAACTAATAGAATATTGTAGTCATGCTGCAGATGGTTGGCAGAAGCATCATCGATTACTTCGATTTGTTCATCCAAAAACTCGACCACTAGTGGCTGATTAATATTCGCTGCATAATCAAAACCGGCGGTACTTTGGTCCTCCTCCCAATGGAACGTAAATCCATTGGATATAACTGGCACTAGTTCTAAAACGATAGACTGGGCGCTACCAGACTGAGCATTATTTTCAGTTTGGCCAGAACTTTGCGAGACCTTTTGCTGCGGTTCAGAATTTAGTTGTGCAATATCCAGAATAAGCGCTATCGCAGGCGCTGACTGAAAGCCCATTTTTCTCGCCTTAATTGAATACTTGCCGTCCGCAAGTTGATAAAATTTAAAACGTCCATCTGCGTCTGGAACAGCGGTTTGCAGTTGCTCTGTTGAGGTTAAGATGACGGTGACATCATCCAGCGAATCGATATTCACAGTACCTGTAAAGGATAGATCGTTATCGATGCTAATGATCGTCGTAGCAGTTAGAAGTTGATCGGACACTTCAATTTCGAAACTATCCATTGCCAAAGCGCCAGGGGTTGGTGTGTAAGTCACGCTGTTGTCAGGGTTTACCTGGGCACTGCCATTTTGCGGTTCCGATAGAATTCGAAAAGACAATTGTTCGCTATCAATATCCTCTGCGACCGGAAATACCGTGATGGATTGGTCTAAACGGGTACTAGCTTGCAGGGGAAAAACCATCGGTGCATCATTAATAGGATTGATCTGAATGGTAATTTGAGAATGTGCGGACGCTAGTTCTCCGTCATTCACCTGTACGCTAAAACTATCTACACCAAAATAATTATTATCTGGAATATAGTTAAACGAGCCATCCGGGGAAAAAGATAAAATGCCATTATTAACATCAGAGATAAGACTAAAAGTTAAATCATCGCTGTCGGGATCGAAACCACTTACGCTGCCTTGGAAGATAGAATCTTCGTTGGTAGTAAAGGAAGTGCTGTCAACGGTCGGCGGCTGATTTGAAGATTCTGGCGGCGGTAGAGGTTGGGTTCCCCCAGTACGGACAGGCCCGTCTCGATGGGGCCGACGAGCTCGACTTGGAGGCTGCGC
>CAZOBX010000004.1:49060-55393 GCA_964578045.1 uncultured Kangiella sp.
GGGTTGAAGTGCTGGAAGAAGGTTGGTCACCACCACCGCCGCAAGCAGAGATACTTAAACACAATAGAATACTTACAAATAACAGCTGACAACCACCAAGTTTCGCCTTCATCAATACACCTTTTAACTCTAATTTCAGGGTTAACTATTTGATCAAAGGTGTTAGGCGACAGCTCAGATCTACTAAAATAAAACTGGTAACTCGCCGCCTTAGGATTTACCCCTTAGACCGATAGCTTTGCGTATTACTTTTTCAAGTAACTTGCCTTTTTCAGTTGGTACTTTGCGTGAACGAATCAATTGTCAGTACCTACAGAATACCTCTATATCGGCTCAAATACGGAAAACTTGGGCAATATTTCATTAATTCACCTCTGTATGGAGTAAACTTTGATTTTTTTATCTCAAAATCAGATAGTTGTACTAAATTATTTTTTCTATCGTTTAAACTAAGACAGGGGGAATAATTGAATATATGCTGAAGCCTTCATGGCATGATAAGTAACAAGATCATATGGGATTTTTACCGGAATTGGATCAACAATTTCAATCGGTGTATTTTGAGACATGGCTATTTCTAACGCCATTTGGGTAATGTTAACGCTGAAGGATGTGCCTATAAAAATAATTCTATCTGCATCCATCATCCTCTGTTGTGCTTCGGTTATTCGATAAAGTTCGGTGTAATATTCATCAAACAAAAGCACAAAAGGTTTGTAGGAATAATCGAGTTCAGGTGTTTGTTGAATTTTGAATAATCGCAGTAGTGATTCGTCTAGATTTTTTACATCAACGTCATCCCAAGGGGTTTGAATCACATCCACCTCATCTCCTTGACTATGAAACAATGTCATTTGATCCAGTCGCCCATGCACGGCGATGTAGTTCTTATTGCCAGCTTTTCCATCCAAGCCATCAATATTCTGAGTAATCAAATTTTTGTCTACCAACCAATGATGAACTTCATTGGGCCCATGATTTCGATAGGTAGCAAAACGATGATGATACCAACGTAAGAATTCGGCGGGGTTGGTTTGATACATACGGCGGGTCGCCATTTCCTGAGGCGTGTAATTGACGCTGCTGATGGTCCAATATCCGTCAGAACCTCTAAAAGTGGGGATTCCGCTTTCTGCGCTAACACCAGCTCCTGTTATATATAAAGTATTCACTCCATCCTCATCACGTTAAGACTTAAACATTTAGTTAGTTTATCACGTCAATAAAAACTCAACATGAGATAAATTAACTCAAATTACTTCTAAAAATATCGTTCTTTGGCCAATTTATATTTCAAAACTGATGACTCTGTCACAAAATTGAAACAAGCTTTCAGATTCATTCGCTTTAGGTTGTGACTGCCAATTTCAACTTCTATACTAATTTTTCAAGCAATCTAATTGTTAATTATATTTCCCGAAAAATTACCCTAGCAAGGATATACATAACATCTAACTCATTTACTTTTTTGGAGTGCATTATGAAGTTTAAATCGCCCGACAGCCCTGTCATTGAAACCAGTAATAAATCTAGTTCAAAAGAAACTCACCAAGAATATTCTCAACCTGAGATCGTTCATGATCTCAAACTAAAAGGAAAAAACCGGTCTGTTATTGGTAGCAATATAAAATTTCGCGGAGAAATGATTGGCACTGAGGATATTCATATTGAAGGCTCCATCGAAGGTACTATTATCATGAAAGGGCATGATCTGTCCATTGGCACACAGGGCTCTATTGACGCTAACGTCCGCGCAAATAACATAACGATTCATGGCAAACTTAATGGTGACGTATTAGCAGATGAATTGATCTCCATTAAAAGCCTCGCGGAAGTTAAAGGCAATTTAATTGCACCAAGAATACAGCTTGATGATGGTGGGAAATTTCGCGGTTCAATGGATATGGTCGATACAGAACAGGAAAAGAAAGATGCAATATCAAATTTTCAGGAAAAATTGATCCATCCTCACTTACCAGATAATTCGAAAGAGAATAATAGCAAACTAACAAATTATTCCAGAAAAGCCGTCGCACAGCCATCGGCCGATAATATTCCGTCCTCAAAACCGGACTCAAAAGATAAAAAGATATTATAATCGTTCATTTCCAGAGCCTGTTGCTAAGTCATATTTTACTCATGACGACTCATGAAAGAGCAGCGGGCTTTAAGAGCGATTAATATTCATTCAGAAATTAAGCAGTATCGTATGAATCAAAGTAGTCCAATTGGCGTATCAAACTTATTACAACAGATCATTTCACCAGGAGATGTTATTTTAGATCTTGGTGCTTTTGCATCAGGAACGACTAGAGCCTTTCTAAAGAAACGCTGTCGTTGCTATGTAGAAGACTTGCCCGAATTTATCGATCGCCTGGAAGTGCACGATGAAGAAAAAATAATAGCGGAATTAGAAAAACATCTGATGATTCTTAAGGATGATGTGAAGGTTGATGTCATCTTAACCTGGGACTTATTTCATTATCTAGATCTCAATATAATTTCGTCTCTTTTTGAATTGTTAGATAAAAAAATAAAAACCAGCACTATTGTTCATTCAACTCGGCACACCAGCACTCTTATCCCGAAAAAACCACAACGATTTAAACTACTTGATGACTTTAGTTTTGAGATTGTAAGTAAGCAGTTTGAGAATGAGGTTGATAACGAAATACCAAATGAGTCTTATGCCACGATTGATCTACTTAAAAAATTGAGGCACTTTAATTTATGCGACACATTGATACATAAACATAAGGCTAAAAAAGGTTTAGTTGAATACGCTTTATGTTATGGAAACCAACGCGCCACTAAAAAACAGCCTAACCTGAAGATAATTTCACCTCATAACAGTGGCGTTAGTCTACTATCAGGAGCCGAGTTTAGTGATTTAAGCTTACCTAACCTTCACAAACTGCTAACATCTTATAAGCTATCAAAGGCCAGCTATGTGATAGATTGCAGTGGCTCTTTGGTTTCTAACCAAGCAGTCGTTAGTCAGCTATCCAGCTACTTTTTTGAAGAAAATATTTATAGTTTTATGGCTTGGCAACAACAAATTTCCATTGGTAGAGATTTTGTGATTAGCGATCAAATGCTAAGATACCACCAGTCGGTCAAATTCGATTTAGTTATGCTATGGGACTTAATTAATTTTTGGCAACCACACGAAACAAAAAGTTTGATCGAGAGAATCGTTCAGCACATGGAGCCAAAAGGATTGCTACATATGGTCATTCCGCATGCCAGAGGAGCTGCAGAAAAGCCCGCTAACTATCGAATCACTAAAGATCTAAAGGTTGAATTAAACGGTGAGCTATGTGGTAACAACCAGAGTAAACTCTTAACAACTGGCGAGCTAGTACGGCTGTTACCCAACTTTAAGGTACTTTCCTATTATTTTGGAACAAGGAATAATGGTGAAAATTATCAGGAATATGTTTTCGAATACCAAGGATGCCGTTAGCATTCTTTTGCTGCTCTTTTAACTAACAATTTCTATCCGAGGAATACGCAAGCTCTCCACCATTTCTTGTACTTCCGGTGGCGGAGGCGATGTAAAATAGCTAACACTAAGAGCCACTGCAAAATTAAATAACATTCCTAGTCCACCTATCGCTTGAGGTGTAATGCCAAATAACCAGTTTTCTTCAATATTTTCTGCAAAGGGTGTAATAAAAACTCCTTTAAAATAAATAATATAGCAAAAGGTAAAGATCAATCCGGTCAGCATTCCGGAAATGGCACCAGCCCGATTAACACGTTTGCTGAAGATACCTAATAGAATCACTGGAAATAAACTGGAAGCCGCCAAACCAAAAGCCATGGCGACCGTCTCCGCCACCCAGCCAGGCGGATTGGCTCCCAGATATCCCGCAATAACAATTGCGACGGTGATGGCAATTCTGCCGTACATTAGTTCTTGTTTTTCTGAAATATCAGGTGCAAATGTACTTTTTAATAAGTCATGAGAAATCGATGAGGAAATTACTAACAAAAGTCCCGCTGCCGTTGAAAGCGCCGCGGCAATTCCGCCAGCGGCAATTAACGCAATGACCCAACTTGGCAATCCTGCAATTTCCGGATTTGCCAATACCATGATATCCCGATCCACATAAACTTCATTAGCAAAAGGTGCACCTTTCGCAATCACCCCAGTACTCGGATTAGTCACTACCCGTTCTCCGTGCATTCCTCTCTGCTTTGCAAAAACGGGTGTTTTATCTTTTATCGATGAACCCTTTGCGTACTGTATTTTTCCGTCATGGTTATGATCATACCAAGCCAGAAGTCCGGAATTTTCCCAAGTTTTAAACCATTGAGGTATCTCAGCATAAGCCGTACCTGTTGACGCTTCACCGTTAATCGTCTCGATTAAATTAAGCCGAGACATAGTCCCCACAGCCGGCGCGACGGTATAAAGCAAAGCAATAAAAAATAATGCGTAGCCCGCCGATTTACGCGCATCGGAAACTTTAGGCACGGTAAAAAATCGAACGATGACATGAGGTAAACCAGCGGTGCCCGCCATTAACGCCATGGTTAGGAAAAATAGATTGGTGGTACTCATGGTACTTTCTGTGTAAGCAGAAAAACCCAGATCGATTACAATTTGATCCAACTTATCTAACATATAAGTCGATTCATTGACCAGTTGACTACCAAACCCCAACTGAGGGATCGGGTTACCGGTAAGCTGTAAAGAAATAAATACGGCTGGTACCGTATAGGCAAAAATCAACACACAATATTGTGCCACCTGGGTGTAGGTAATCCCTTTCATACCACCGAGCACCGCATATACAAAAACGATCCCCATACCAATCGAAAGTCCGGTAATGATATCAACTTCTAAAAAGCGCGAAAATACAATGCCGACTCCGCGCATTTGTCCCGCAATATAAGTGAATGAAATAAAAATAAGACACAGCACTGCGACAATACGTGCCGTTTTTGAATAATAACGCTCTCCGATAAATTCCGGCACGGTAAATTTACCGTATTTACGCAGATAGGGGGCCAGTAACATCGCAAGCAACACATAACCGCCAGTCCAGCCCATCAGGTAAACCGAAGCATCATAACCAGAAAACGCAATTAATCCTGCCATGGAAATAAAAGAAGCCGCTGACATCCAATCGGCGGCAGTTGCCATACCGTTGAACATTGGATGAACGTGAGCGCCCGCGACATAAAACTCTTTAGTCGAGGCTGCTTTGGCCCATATAGCAATGCCGATATAAACCGCAAAAGAGAATCCAACAAAGATAAATGTGAGTGTTTTCAGTTCCATTGGCTACTCCTAATCGTTAACGTTATATTTTTTATCGATTTTATTCATTCTAAAAATATAGAAAAAAATAAGTAGCAAAAAAGTATAAATGGACCCTTGTTGTGCGAACCAGAAGCCAAGCTTAAAGCCGCCAATTCGAATGTGATTGAGCTGCTCAACCAGCAAGATACCAAATCCAAAAGACACGCTAAACCAGATGATGAGACAGATAAAAACTAATTTAAGATTTTCTTTCCAGTAGGCTTGATTATTATTCATTATGCACCTTTTTTGATAGGTTATTTGGTTAAAATACTTCACACCATTTTACGAAATCTTTATAACATAGGGGTTTGGAAAAATAGAAACCTTGGGCATAATCGACGCGCAAGTTACAGATTTCCTCCAGAATTTTTTTTGATTCAATTCCTTCGGCAACCACTTTCAAATTGAATCGTCTGGCCAAAAACGTAATCAGCGAAACTATGTGCCTGTCGTCGGAATTATCGAGTAAATTATCCACAAAAGACTTATCGATTTTAAGTTCTGTTGCTGGAATTTTTTTAAAATAGGCTAACGAAGAGTAGCCTGTTCCAAAATCGTCGATTGAAATGCCTACACCAATTTCTCTGATTTTTTTAAGTTGATGTAACGAAGACTTTTCATCCCTCATAATGGTACTTTCGGTGACCTCAATCACCAAATTGCTCGCCGGGACGTTCCAGATAGACAGACTATCTTCAAGCAACAAAACTAAGTCGTCAGAATCCAGGTCATTGGCGGATACATTGATAGATAACACGAAATCGGGACTATCGATTATTATTTTTGATAATTGTTGTACCGCTGATTTGATCACCCATTCGGTGATCGCATTTATTTGTCCCGATTTTTCGGCAATAGGAATAAAATCCATGGGGCAAATCATGCCATGCTGCGGATGGAACCATCTAATAAGCGCTTCCGCACCGCAAACTTTCATTTGCTTTAAATCGATTTTTGGTTGAAAATAAAGTTCGAATTGATTGTCATTGATCGCCAGCTCAATATCCTTTTTTAAG
>CAZOBX010000005.1:0-55131 GCA_964578045.1 uncultured Kangiella sp.
TTAGGCCAGTGTGACTGTTTTAGTGGATATCGAGGCGAGGTTGCGTAGCAATAACCAGCTATTGAAAGCAAGCTCAACGCTGAAAGCCGCTAAAACAGTTGTGCTGGATGGCTGTTCTTATCAAAATCTGAGGTTAAATAGATATACAGGTCTTATTGACAACGACTTAATCATTAGAAGATTTCATCGATAGCTTCTCAAAAAGCGCCTCCATGCGCCAATGATGCTGTGTCTTTTTTCCTCGCTACTCAACACAACCTTTGAGTTTTGTCATGATTCAATTTGAAAAGGCTACTGCTTGCATTGATACCTCAGAACCAAAATCCAGCAAACTCAAAACCAACGGTTGCTCATTCTTAGGTAAATAATCTCCGATAGAAGTATCAAAATGATAATCTTGCTCCCACTCTCGAATATTCTCAACAATCTGGCTAACAGCATCAGCAATAAATATGGCCTCAGCATCGGTAGACGTTGGGTGCATCGATATTCTTACCCAGCCAGGTTTACGACTTAAATCGCCTTCATCGATTTGACAAGTAATTTCCTTTGAAGTCGCCTCATCAACTCCCAATAGAATATGGCCGTAAGTCCCTGCACAAGAACAGCCTCCCCTGGTTTGAATGCCAAAACGATCACTTAACAGGCGGACAATCAGGTTAAAATGTATCTCAGGAACGTAAAATGAAATAACACAAAGACGATCTTTATGCTGATCATGAAGTATTTCTAATGAAGGGACCTTACTCAACTCTTCATATAGGAGATCCACCAGTTGTTTTTCTCTTAATCGAATATTTTCTGTCCCCATTTCCTGTTTAAGCTTTATTGACAATGCAGTTCGAATGGTTTGCAGAAATCCTGGCGTACCGCCATCCTCTCTCACTTCAATATCATCATAAAAGTGATGTTCTCCCCAGGGATTAGTCCAGGTAACCGTACCACCGCCCGGATGATCAGGGATTTTATTGTTATAGAGTTTTTTATTGAACACCAATACTCCCGAACTGCCAGGCCCACCTAAGAATTTGTGTGGAGAAAACATCACCGCATCGAGTCTTTCCAGCGGGTCTTGTGGATGCATATCAATATCCACATAAGGAGCAGAAGCTGCAAAATCTATAAAACAATAGCCATCATTTTGATGCACGATTTTTGCTAATTGCCGATAATCGGTCTTAATCCCAGTCACATTACTACAAGCGGTAAAGGAACCAATTTTTAACGGCCTGTCTTGGTATTCTTTTAGCAATTGTTCGAGCGCATTGGCATCTGGTAAACCGACCGCATTCTCCGGAATTCGGATCACCGTGACCGCACATTCTTCCCAAGTGGTTTGATTAGAATGATGCTCCATATGCGTAATAAAAACCACCGGCTTTTCGTTTTCTTTGATTTCGAATCGCTCAGCCCATTTCTCAGGTACCTTTAATCCTAAGATCCGCTGAAATTTATTGACCACCGTTGTCATACCGGCACCGGCGCAGATAAGCGCATCGTCTTCATTTGCATTGACATGTTTTTTGATTATTTGCTGAGCTTCATGGTAGAGGTTGGTCATTGCACATCCAGTAAAGCTCGCTTCAGTGTGGGTATTAGCGATCAACGGACCAATTTTATTAGTCATAAAATCTTCAATCGGCTGATAGAGCCTGCCACTGGCGGTCCAGTCGGCGTATAGTATTTTATGACCAGCATGGTCTAAATCAATACCAATCACGTTTTGTCTGAATTGATTGAAATAATTTTCTAAGTTCATACTTTATTACCCCATCCACAAGAAAAGCCTGTATTTCGGCCATCTAAATCTATCTAAATCTATTATTTCACAAGTTACCGACAAAGTTTGTGCTATTTTTACTTATTGAAAGTCAATTCGTAGTATAATATTCTACCTAATAGCCGTTATTGATAATATATTTTCTCTTTTATGGATACTTTTGATAAAAACATCTTGAAAATACTGCAACAAGATTGTACTTGCTCGGTCAGCGACATCGCCGAAAGAGTTGGCCTATCGACCACTCCCTGCTGGCGACGGATCCAAGCGATGGAAAAGTCAGGTATCATCAAAGGTAAGGTGGCACTAGCAGACCCGGAGAAACTAAATGTTGGATTAACCGTATTTGTTATGGTAAAAACAAATCAACACAACCTTCACTGGTTAGATAGTTTTTCAAATACGATTAAGGATATCCCAGAAATTATGGAATTCTATCGGCTGAGCGGGGATGTCGATTATTTACTTCGGATTGTCGTTCCAGATATGAAAGCATTTGACGCGTTTTACAAAAAACTGATCACCCAAGCTGATTTTTCTGACATTAGTTCCAGCTTTGCGATGGAAGAAATAAAATATACAACCCAATTGCCTCTAGATTATATTTAATCTCAAAGTAACGATTCAGATTAGCTCGATGACTAGTGACATCTAAGGTTGACAACAAAACAACTCTGCTGAAGGATCCATGCAAAAATTATTTTTTCCTATATTGTTTTCATTGGGCTGTTATTTTAGCTCGATTGCTGCACTTAACTGTGCAGAAAAGGTCAAAACCGAAGATCCTAGTACGCAGAAAGAAGAGTTTGAATCACCGACATCCAATGAAGTTCCCGCTCTAGTCGAGGTACTATCATCGCAGGAAGAAGTTAAACAGCCAACCAATGTCATTGAAAATTCTAAAGACGTCATTTATCAAGGTGCGGTGGATTTTGCCAAATGGGTGGATAAATTTTTCGGCGAGAGGCAAGAACTGGAAGACGCCAGTTATGACTATTTGAGACTAGTTAATCGGGTAATTATTTTAGACGGGGAAAAAATAAAATACAGACCCCGAATTAAAGCCAAAGTACACCTTCCTCAATTTAATAACAAAACGAGCCTGCTGTTTTCAAATGATCGAGCAAGTTCTGGAGATGAGTCTAAATTTGAAGAAAATCAAAGAAACAGCTTGAATGACAATGAAAGTCTTTCGGCCGCAATAAACTACGAAACCGATGTATATGACCGGTCAAAATTCGATTTTCGGGTCGGGATCGATTCGCATATAGATACTTTTGCTTTTATAAAACACAGTATGCCGCTATACGAAAGCGAAGATTTAGAAGTCCGGAATTTTAACTATTTATTTTGGGAAGAAGATCAAGGATTTGGTGTGAAAGTCCAATTAGAATTCAATAAGGTGCTCGATGAGAGTAATCTATTTAGATGGAAATATTCGACCTTACGGGCCGAAAAAAGTGAGGGTACCGAATGGTACAATCGTTTTTCCTTAGTTAGTCGCATATCTGAAGAAAACTGGATAGCATACGAGTTAGGCATTAATGGAGACACTGAACAATCATACAAAGTTGAAAACTATCGTTTTTCGATCCGATTTAGAAACAGGACAAACGTTGACTGGTTATATTTTGAAGTTGAACCGGAAGTTCGCCTTATCAGAACCCCAGAATCACTTGAAAGAGAATTAATTGCCGGAGTGACTTTCCGACTAGAAATTCAATTCGAAAAAAATTAATTAAAAACTATCCGCCGGCGATCATCATTTCGGGAAGCAACCATGAACCGGTTAATAAACTACTTCGATGATCATGGTCGTTTCCTATCGCTATTACATTGGCAAACATTTCAGTAAGATTACCGGCAATCGTTATTTCCTGAACGAAAAACTGTATCTCTCCGTTCTCTACCCAAAATCCTGAAGCACCTCTCGAATAATCACCGGTGATCATATTCACCCCCTGCCCCATCATTTCGGTGACAATCAATCCCTTGTCCATTTTCTTAACCATTTGGTCAAAATTTAATCCGTTATCAGAAACATGCAGATTGTGTACGCCACCGCAGTGACTGGTGGGTTGCATATTCAACTTTCTCGCGGAATAGCTATTAAGCAAAAAAGTATTAACCACTCCATCTTGTACGATAGACTGCTCTTTGGTGGCTAATCCTTCGTTATCATACCAGGCACTGGCCAGCCCGTTTTTAATAAAGGGTTTTTCTTGCATCGAAACGAAATCAGGAAAAATTTTGCGATTTAAACAATCCAACAAAAATGATGATTTTCTATAAATATTGGTACCACTAATGGCTGATTTGAAATTACCGATTAAAGATCGCGCCATTTCCGGTGTGAATAGAATATTGGCTTTTTGAGTTTTAATTTGTCTGGCATTCAATCGCGCAATCGTTTTTTCGGCGGCTTTTTCACCGACTAGCTTGCCGGTATCCAACCCTTTTGCATCACGACTAATGGTGTACCACTGATCACGTTGTTTACCTAATTCATCTTCTGCTAGCAATACACAGCTTAAGCTATGCCGAGTCGATGGCGTGGCGGCTTTAAAACCATGTGAATTAACATAAAAACGAATATTGCGGTGACTACTAAATGAGGCTCCTTCACTATTGCTTATCTTATCACTATAATCCAATCCATATCCTTCACACTCGAGTGCAAATTGTTTGGCGGTTTCGGCGTCAATCCCCATGGGATGGTCCAACTCTAAATCCATCGGCTCGGTAGCCATTAATTCCGCATCAGCCAAGCCCGAACAGGGATCGGCTTGAGTGTATTTGGCAATATTAAGTGCTGCATCAACCGCTTCGTGTAGAGCTTTGGTAGATAAATCACTGGTGGTTGATATTCCTTTTTGTTTGCCTAAATAAATGGTAATGCCAAAACCATTGTCGCGATTGTACTCCAAAGTTTCAATTTCTCGGTTGCGCACCGATACGCTGAGTCCAATATCTTTACTCACCCCGATTTCGACCTGACTTGCACCTTTCTTTTTGGCATAATCAAGCAATTCATCGCAAGTTTCTTCAAAGAAATTCACTTCCTTTTTGATGTCCAGTTGGTCAGCGGATGACGGTCGATTGATTTCTTGGTTCATATATTTCCTTCAGCTTACTATTCTGCTCTACTAACCTAAGTTTTCCCTTAGATAGTTTTTCATTTTGTTAATTGCAATTTGCTTTTTTTGTAACTTTTTTGCATTTTTGATATTTCTCAAAATCTGCCTTAAATTTTGTCTTTCCAATTCAGGGTTGTTAGCTAGAAGTTCATCAATATAGGCATCTCCTTGCGCAACTAATCGATCAATGATTTCATCGGCCGGATCTTTGTTTATGTCTTTCTCCACTTTTTCTTTGAGATTAGTCGCCGCTTGATTGTCTAGTATGTTTCTAATAGCCTTTTCATTTTCATTTCTTAAACACTTACCAATAAACATGATATGACGTTTTTTAGCTAAGTTAGTGTTCATTTTTTGATAGTCCAAAAGACTCTTTAGCGTCACTTCTGAAATAGGCAATTTAGCCAATGTTTTTGCTGGCAGCTCTGTTAATTCCATACCGAATTTTTTAATCGCTAGAGATTCATTTTTTTGCTGAGTTTTACTATAACCTTCTTCGTCAAACTCGGATTCAAATTGTTTGCGGTTGAATTTCTTAATCGCCATTAATTAGTCCCGCCAACTGTTAATTCGTCAATCTTGAGGGTCGGTTGACCAACACCAACCGGCACGCTTTGCCCGGCCTTTCCGCAGATCCCTACTCCCTTATCAAGCGCCATATCATTGCCAACCATACTGACTCGGGTCAGAACATCAGGGCCATTGCCAATTAGCGTAGCTCCTTTAACCGGAGCCGTTATCTTACCGTCCTCAATCAGGTAAGCTTCACTGGTAGAAAAGACAAACTTACCTGAAGTGATATCGACTTGTCCGCCGCCAAAGTTTGGCGCGTAGAGACCTTTTTTAACGGATTTGATAATATCTTCTTTATCACTTTCACCTGACAGCATGTAAGTATTAGTCATACGCGGCATTGGTAAACAGGAATAGGATTCACGGCGCCCATTACCAGTGGATTTTTGTTGCATCAGTCGGGCGTTTTTTTTGTCATGCATGTAACCGGTTAGAATGCCATTTTCGATCAATGTGGTCGCCTGGGTCGGTGTGCCCTCATCATCGATACTTAATGAGCCTCGTCTACCTGGTATGGTTCCATCATCTACAATGGTACAAAGCGGGGATGCGACTCGCTGGCCGATTTTATTGCTAAACGCCGATGAACCTTTGCGATTAAAATCGCCCTCCAAACCATGGCCGATTGCTTCATGTAGTAGTACCGCAGGCCAACCCGAACCAAGCACTACCGGCATTTGACCTGCAGGCGCTGCGATGGCGTCCAGATTAACCAATGCTTGATGAACCGCCTCTTTGGCTAACTCTTGTAACAGTTGATCAGTTAATATCTGATAAGTATCACGTCCACCTGCGCCGGCGCTACCCCGCTCTGTTTTTCCATTTTTGTCAATAATGACGGTGACGTTGGCTCTGACTAACGGACGAATATCACTCGCGAAAGTGCCATCGGAAGCGCATACCAGTATTTTTTCATAGACCCCCGATAAAGATGCAATCACGTCTCTTACTCGAGGATCGGTTTGTCGTGCTAATTGATCTAACCGGTGCAAAATCGATAATTTCTCAGCTTCGGTCAAACTCATAAGAGGGTCATCTTCACAGTATCGAGCAATTTGCCCACTTATTGGTTTCAGTTTAACAATCGATTGGCTACCAGCAAGCGCGATGGTACGAGACGCATTTGCAGCTTGTTGCAAAGCAGGCAAAATAATTTCTTCTGAATAGGCAAATCCTGTTTTGTCGTCACTCAAGGCTCTTATGCCCACACCTTTATCGCTGCTAAAACTAGCATCTTTGACAATCCCATCTTCGAGCATCCAGGATTCATGACGACTGCTTTGAAAATACATTTCAGCAAAATCAATTTGATGAGACATCATTGATTCTAAAGTAGTCACCAAATCGCTAGGATCTAGCCCTGCTTCAGCTAGGAACTCATTTGATGTGTTGATCAAAGTTTGTGACATAAGTCCTTCCGAAAATATTAAAAATAATTACAATTATTTGCCCTACAGTGTCAATCTAATCTGTCATTGTGAGGCGTTTACGATGTAGCCATATTCACAAAGTGACACAGGTTAGCGTTCCTTGGCAATATGGCAACTATTACCGGTTATGACATCATTCAGTTTTTCGCAGAAAACTTGCCTGGTGGCAAAAATAGGTCCTTGTAGAAAATCCTTGTAGGTATTGACACGTCGTTCCGCTCGACAAAAGCACCCAACCTTTACTATTGAAACTTGACTGTTAGAATAACCCTGAACTGTTATGGAATATTATAGCTTTTTATGTGATAACACTGGAAATTCTTTTCGCAAAATAGCCTGTTTTTCTCTATTGAGGCTGACCGATATGACCCCCTCGCCGGAAGATAACTCATCAATCATGTCTCCCCAAGGAGAGACTACACAGGTATGACCCCAGGTTTCTCGACCATTCTGGTGTTTTCCCCCTTGGGCCGAAGCCACAAAGTAACACAGGTTTTCGATCGCGCGAGCTTTAATTAAGACATCCCAATGTTGTTTACCGGTTTTATAGGTGAAGGCCGCAGGCATGATCAATATTTCGCAGCCTTGTTCAGAATGACTTCTAAAAAGCTCAGGAAATCGAAGATCGTAACAAACCGCCAGGCCAATTTTTCCCCAGGGCGTATCAAAGCTGACAATATCTTCACCTGCTTTAGTGTATTTAGATTCGCAATAACTGCCTTGATTATCACCAACCATTACATCAAATAGATGTATTTTATCATACCAGCAAACCACTTCACCTTGCTGGTCGAAGACATAACAGCGACCAAAGGGGCGCGTCAACTCATCAGATTCAATAGGATGAGTTCCCGCAATAATCCATATTTGCCACTTCCTGGCAAGCTCGGCTAACCTGGATTGCAGTGGACCTTGCTTATGTTTTTCAACATGCTCGAACTTATCATCTTCTTTAATACCCATTAGTGCAAAATACTCAGGCAGAACGACCAGGTTAGCACCATCATTTGCAGCGTCAACAATAAGCTGCTCTGCTCGATGTAAATTTTCGTCGAAATTAGCGGTCGAAACCATTTGTATTGCGGCTAATTTTAGATCGGTATTAGGCATATTAGGCATTCCTTTTTTGTAGGAACTTATTACAAAGGGACTGGTTCTTCGAGCGATGATTGATTTTCTGTATTGTTTTGACCAATCTGCTTGTCGTGTTCTTTTTCAACTTTAATCTTCTCACTACTTTGAGTTTCCGTTTCTGATTGTGACAAAGCTTCGGATTTTGATTCAGATTCAGTTTTTATTTCAGACTCGTACTCGACCTTGACCTTTTCCTTAGACGTCTTAATTGTATCTACCTTTACGTCATCAAAATTACCATGAATTCGATAGTCAATTCTGGTCGCTACTTCCACTGCAGGTTCCATTATCTTATCCAGCAGGTAAACGATTATACCGGTGGTCGGCTCAATCGCCCATGCCGCCAACACTGGCAGACTGGAAGTGAGGTGTGGAGTAATTACCGCAACTTGTTCAATTTTTTGGTTTTTGAGATCCGTATGTCCGTATAATTTCACGTCAGCGACATTGCCTTTTATTCTAACATTTTCGGTCGATATTATTCCGTTGTCTAGTTGGAAAGAGCCAGTTATAGAATCGTAGAAAAATCCCTTTTTGTATACGTCCTTAAAATCAAAGGTCAGCTTTCTGATAAGAGATTGAAGATTAAACAAAGAAAATAAACGTCCTTTTTCATCACTTAATTCACTTAAATATCCTTTTCCCAATTTTAATTGCATTCCTCCTTTCATCAACGAATAATCTATCTTCCAGGGTGCATCCTGCCATGACATTTGTGCTATTAAATGGCCAGAACTATCCTCTATGGCCGCGTCGACATCCCATTTTTTTAGAAGATCACCCACATTCTGCGTTTGTAGTTCAAACCGAATACTGGTGTTTGTTTTCAATGATTCTGTTTGCAACCAGCTGCCAGAGATAACTAAATCATGTTGCTTTTGTTTAGTGGTTGTTGCAGAAAAATCGACGCCATGAGTGCGTTTTCTTAGCTGAGCAACTATATCGCCGTAATTTTTCTGCTGAAAAATACAGTCATTACATAAAATATCAAAATCTACCAAATCCAAAGGCACCAGGCTGTTACTCTCATCCGATAATGCTTGCTGTTCATCAAAAAGCTCCTGATTAAATTGAATGTTAATATCATTAAGAGTCGCTTGCCAAGGCTTATGGGAATTTAGTACCAACTCGAGGTTACCTTGTTCGCTTTGTAACTTTATTTGCCAAGGCCGGTTGAGCTTTTTCTCTAGTTGTAGATGACTTTGATTGATCGTCACCAAAGGGCTGCGCAATTCTTTTATATCTACCTCAATCGTTTCGAAGACTAGTGGCTCGCCGGTTTCCTCTTGCGTCGAAACGTCAAATCCCTGGATAAAGGAAAGCCAGGATGGTAAATTGATTTCCTGGATATTTCCAAAGACTCTCAAACCAGGTTGCAGCGGCGGTTGGCTTTCGCTAATTTTATTTATATAAATAGTGCCGCCATAATTTATCAATGGTTGGTTTTCTTCAACTAACACTGGTGATTGATTCTGTTGAAGTGAAATAATGTCCGTTTTGTCTAGATTTTCAATTGTCTTCTCCAATGGCGACACTTGTTCTTCATCATCCCAATACCATCGTCCATCCATCCCTTTCCATTTAATCTCTCCGGTTGAATGTTTGGCTATCTCAAGTGACAGGAATATTTCGCTTTTTTCAGCGGGTTTTTTACCAAACTCATCCGGAAAATTAATTAACATGCCCTCCAACTCTGATTGAAATAGTACTCTGGTGATTTCTGGTTTATCCATTGGCGAAAAATGTATCAAGGAAGAAAATGCAGTCTCACCACTAAAGTATTTTTGCCAGCGCTCACCGATGAAATGGCTTATGCCTGCCGCCGGTAAAATTCCTTTTACATCCAGGCTTACTTTTGGTGATGTTGGTTTATCTTGACCAACTAAATCTATCACAAGTTTATTACCTAAATAAAAGGCTTCAATTTTACTCGGGCTAATTCCTTTTTCAGTGAATTTTATTTCACCTTTAAGATTATCCACTGAGACAACCGGCGTTTGGAGTTTTGACCCCGTTGGTTCTAATCGAATTCCGCCATTTAAGGAAAGTTGACCATTTTCTGAAAGTCCGACTTTCACTTCGATATTGGTGCGCATATTCCCTGAATAATTAATGGTCTGTAACGAATCTGATATAAAATTAATCGGTGTTTTGTTAATCAATTCTCTGGCTGAATTATCTTCACTGAGAACATCAAGTGAAAGCTCTAAAATCGGCTCCGCCAACGAAAAATCTTTGGTGACTGCCCGCGCTCGTATTACCTGATTGTTCATGGATTTAGCATTACTGGCAATAATATCCATTCCGCTACCTTCAAATAGTAATTTCGCATTGAGTTCGGTAGCGGCTGGCCATTCTGGTAAATATTGGTAGGTGGCATTTTCTAACACACCCAGCGCAACAAACAGACCGTTATTGTTAGCAAATGGAAAATCTTTCATCGGGCCACGTACAACCGATCTTATTATCGGAAAATTACCTGACTTCACGCTAGCATCTAAATAACTAACCAAGTTTTTTGACATCACTCCGACGGGTAAATATTGTGATTTATTGGCTGCATTTACATCTGTTAATTCTGCGTACAGAGATAATACAGGTTCATTATCCTGATAAAAAAACGTCGATCTGGCCTGAACATTAAAATCCGGGTTCGACAAGAAAAAATCATTAACTTGCAACTGAATTTGGCCTTGTTGATCAAAAGACCAGTTGAATTCGGAATTTAGTTTATCAGCCTTAATCGCATGTCTAAACAGTTCACCAAATTCCAGATCCGTGTTACTGGCGCTTATTTTTGCGAGCCCGCCTAAACGGTCGATTGCGATTCTTCCAGTCAGACCATTGGCTCTTGGAAGGTTTTTCCAACGAGCATAATTTAGATCGGAAAATTCAAGTTCAACCGACGGGGCCTGCCAAAGATCTTTTTGCTTTATAACTGACAAGGTTAATTGATTAAGTGATAAAGAAAGCTTGGACTCTATAAGAAATTGAGAAAATGTTTGTTTGTTGTCAGATATATGACCAAGATAGTTGAAAACCGGAGCGAGAGAAAGGTTTTCGGCTCGTAATACCCAGGAGAGATCATGGTTCTTAAAATGTTGATATTTTAGATGAATTTCAGGCAGAATCGAATGCATATTCTGATTTGAAGCTTCTGTTGCGACGTTAGAGTCTAACGACGGCGTTTGCACAGACATATTGTGAAAGGATAAATAACCTCGCTCACTACTATCATGTTGCCAGGAAATCATGCTGGACAAATGATTTTTCGGCACTTTGTGATTCAGCTCTGACCAACTAGTATCATCCAATTCAACCAGCGCTTTCGCCGACTGCCAATGATTTTCGCGCCAGGTTCCCCAAAACTGCCATGACAAATTTCCTGAACTTGGCCGAGGAATAGGAAAAGAATCTAACCATGGTAGATCAGCTATATTGATGTTTGAACCGCGTAAATAAATTTCTGAAAAACTATCTGCCAATTTTGGGTCACCGTAAAGTTCGGTAACTAACGAAATTTGTCCAGCTTCACCATAATCTAACCGACCGGATAATTGATGAACATTTTCGAATTTTTCAACTCTAACCTGATCAATGTGATAGTTAAATTGCGTGCCCTGCAAGGTAATTAGTTTAAGGCTGGAGTTAGTGATGGAAATTTGTCGCTGACCAAAAAGTATGTCAATTATCTTCTGGCTAGTATCACCCAGCTCTATCGTTGAAGGGGATTGGCTCTGTTCATCGACCGATGATTTGGCACTGGTATCCAGTTTGACGCCTAATTGTCGGTCAATATAAAACTGAAAGTCGGCCCGCCCGATAACAATGTTACCTGTCGAAAATCGTTGATCCCATAACGATGTAATTATATCAAAATACAGAGAAATTTCGCCAACTTCAAGAATGTTATATTCACCGTCATTGGATTTTATCTTAAAGTTTGATAAGGCGATGACCGGACCTTGAATACTCCAGTCAGCAGATATTTTTTCAACTTCGATATTAATATCATAGGTTTCCTCTACCCAACTCACGATTTCTGCTCGATACAAATCTATCTTTGGCAGTAGCAAACCCAATAACACATGGATTAAGGCGGTGAGTACGATCAAACTAGCGATCAGTAACCAGAGTTTATTAACGCAATATCCAAACAAACGTATTCCAACGCTGCGCTTTTTTTGATTAGTCGGTTTATCTTTCATTTCTATATCAAAACCACATCAAACTGCTCTTGAGTATAAAGCGGTTCTGCTTGAAACCTGACAGGTTTATTAATCATTGATTCTAGTTCTGCTAGATGGTTGGTTTCTTCATCTAGCATCCGATCAACCACTTCTTGCGATGCCAGCACCAGATATTTTTTTGCCTCATAAGCCATAGCAGAACGATGCAGTTCCCTTAAAATCTCGTAACAAATAGTTTGCGCGGTCTTAATACTGCCGCGGCTATCACAAGTCGGGCAAGTTTCACAAAGTATGTGTTCTAAACTTTCACGGCTTCTTTTTCGAGTCATTTGAACCAATCCCAGCGTTGAAACTTCAGAGATATGCGTTTTCGCGTGATCTTTATCTAGCGCTTTTTCAAGTGTACGCAGCACTTGACGCTTGTGTTCTTCTTCCTTCATATCAATAAAGTCGATGATCACCATACCGCCCAGATTTCTTAATCTCAATTGTCTAGCTAGCGAAGATGCCGCTTCTAAATTAGTCTTAAAAATAGTGTCTTCCAGGTTTCGATAACCAACAAACGCACCAGTATTCACATCGATGGTGACCATCGCTTCGGTTTGTTCAATAATCAGGTAACCACCGGATTTTAGCTGCACTTTTCTTTGCAGAGACTTTTCAATATCATCTTCCACGTTATACATATCAAAAAGTGGCCGCTCACCGCGATACAACTCTAGGCATTTACCCAGGGTAGGAACAAAATCATTGAGAAATTCTAGCAAACGCTTATGAACTGACTCTGAATCAATTCTTATTTTTTCGACATCAGAGGGTACTAGATCCCTTACAAAGCGTAACGCCAAGTCTAAGTCTTCATGCACTAACGAAGGCGCTTTCGCTTGTTGAATTTTTAAGGTGATCTGCTGCCATAATTTTAGTAAAAATTTTGAGTCGCGGACTAACTCTTGCTCACTCGCCCCATCTGCCGCGGTTCGAACAATATAACCGCAAGACTCGTTATCCTCTTGCTTTAGAATATCTCTTAATCGTTGCCTTTCCTGCTCATCGTCAATTCTTTGAGAAACCCCGATATGATTGTTATCAGGCATAAATACCAGATATCGTGATGGGATCGTCAAGTGGGTAGTCAATCTCGCTCCTTTAGTTCCAAGCTCGTCTTTGATCACTTGCACGGTAATTGTTTGACCATCGTGTAACAAATCGGTGATATCTTGCGACTGAACTTTATGATCGTCGATTGATTCATCCTCAGAAACCGGCAATATTTCAGCAGCATGCAAAAACGCCGAGCGCTCCCGGCCAATATTGATAAAAGCAGCCTGCATACCTGGCAAAACGCGAATGACTTTGCCCCGATAGATATTACCAACCAGGCCACGGCTGGACGCCCTTTCGATAAAAAGCTCCTGCAATATGCCATTTTCCAGGACGGCTGCGCGACTTTCTTGAGGGGTCACATTAAATAAAATTTCTTCTTTCATTGTCTCTCGTTTCTTATCTCAGCTAAGATATCCTGACATTTGGTACTAAACTAAATATCATTTAAACCTATCGAGTAAATTAGCAGTCTCAAATAAGGGTAATCCAACAACGCCTGAATAGCTGCCGGAAAGGCTTCTCACAAATCTAGCAGCATAACCTTGAATACCATAACTTCCAGCTTTATCCAGGCAGTCACCAGTATTCACATAATAGTCGATTTGATGCTCTGATAAAGTCGCAAAAGTCACATCGGTGATGGAAGTTACCAACTCAAGTTTTTGGCTATTTTTGACGGCCACACAAGTGATCACCTGATGGGTCTCACCAGATAGTCTTTCTAACATCTTAATCGCATCTTGTTTATTGTGGGGTTTACCCAGTATTTGATTGGCCAAAACAACACTGGTATCAGCTGCAAGCAACGGAATATCGAGTAATCTAGTAGATTCTGACCATCCCACTTCTGCCTTTTCATAGGCCATTCGACTAACGTAATCGTGAGGTGTTTCACCTCGTTTAACATTTTCGTTTATATCCACTGGGATATACTCAAAGCCAATCGAAATCTGTTTTAACAGCGCTTGTCTACGAGGTGATTTGGAAGCTAAATATATTTGCATAGGAATAATTAAATCTATAATAATCAGAGAGTTGATAGCTATCATTTAATGATAAGTGTTGAGTAATCTTAATCTGCCATATTCAAATACAGAATTTTCGCCGGACGTCCCGTAAAATAATGAAAACCCAGGGCCAAAATAACATTGCCCCCAGCAAAGGTGTCCAATAATCAAAATCTCCAGACACCTGTTGCACAAATCCTCTTAGAATCAGTCCCAGCAACATATGAATACCAATAACGACTGCGATATTTATCGATTGTTTCCAACGAGGAAATAGCCTTAATCGATGATAAGTCATCTGAATAAGGTAGGCGATTAACGCAAAAGTCATAGCGTGAATACCAAACAAAGTTCCGTACAATACATCAACAAACAACCCTACCACCCAGCCGACCATTACGCCCACCCGGTTGGGCACAGCCATCACCCAGTATATCAATACCAATGCAACCCAGTCTGGCTTAAACGAATCGATGACCTGCCACCACGGCAGTATGTTCATAAACATTGCGGCCGCGAACGAGAGCAATATAACAAAACTTCCTTTTGATTCTGTTTTAACCATTATTCAGCGCCCTGCTGATCAAGATCAGTCCAAACCAGTAATACAGAGTCAAGTTGCTCCAGTTTGGCGGCAGGTTTGGCCAAAATAATAGCGTAGGCCTTGCCTGGATCGTGTTCTACTTTGGTAACAATGGCGACAGGATACCCTATTGGAAATTTTTGCCCTAAACCAGAGCTAATCAATGTATCACCGACTTTGATGTCAGTGGTATCGGTAACATTCTTCAACAATAGTTGGTTAATTTGACCGCTTCCGGCGGCAATCGAGCGAATATTATTTCTGGCGACTCTCACCGGAATAGCGTGGCTAGCATCTGAAATCATTAACACTCTGGCGGTTGATGCGTAAACCGAGATCACCTGACCAACAACGCCGCTTGCGTCGATAACCGTTTGTCCCAGATAAACATCGCTGAGCAGGCCCTTGTTGATCACGAATTCTAGAGCATAAGGATCATTATCAATCTGTATGATCTCGGCTAACAATCTACGCTCCAATATTTCGTTTTCGGTGCCTAGTAAATTTCTCAGACGAGCATTTTCAGCTTGTAGCGCAATAAATTTTTGTAATTGGGCCTTGAGAATATTAGATTCATCGTTAAGCCTTTGATTTTCTTGTCGTAATTGAGAACGACTCACCAGTGATTCACCACTCCAGGAAAAAAATTCCTGTGGGATATCAGCCAGATAAATGATTGGCGTTACTAACGTGCCTAAAGTAGCACGTAATCCTTGAAGGTGCTTTTGGTAGTGATCGACAAACATCAAAACACTCGACACCACCACAACTATGAATAGCCGAGTAGAATGAGATGCGCCTTGAGAAAATAGGGTCTTAATGGGTTGATCCTTAGGTTACTACAATATATGGTCTAACTGTTTGATATTAGGGCTTTTTTGTTATTCTAGCCTATTATTGATAATGACTCAAAATATACTTCCTAATTAACGATTTTAGACCCTCAATTGAAGGTGCTGAAATGAACAATATAAACTTTATGCCCGCAATACCTGTAAATGTAGATTCCAGCATTTTGAGGTATCACCGGTATATGTCAGTCCAATTTCAGATCTTGCTCGATATATTGAGACGCTTTAAAAAATAATCCAATAGCCACAAAACTCACCAATAAAGTCGACGCAAGAGCCCACCGTAATGCTTGTTCCTGTAGAGCTGGTTGCAAGTAATCAGAAATAATTCCAACGGTTAGGGGGCCTAATCCCAAGCCTATCAAATTCAATATCAAAAACAATACCGAAGAAGAAAACGCTCTCATATGGGGTGGAACCAAAGAATGAGTAATGGCGATTGACGGTCCCAAAAAAGTACTGATGCAAGCATAACCAATAAAAAGTGCCGTTAACACGACTACGATAGACGAATGAAAATAATAGGTTATTAAAAAAGGTATCGCCAGCAATGCACCATAAGCGGACACTTTGATGTACCAAGATTTATTGTTTTGAGCTAATCGGTCCGCCAGGTAACCACCTACAATGGTACCAATTGCGCCAGCAATTCCTATAATGAATCCCGCATACAGACCAATTTCGCTACTCTGTAAACCATGTATCCTGGACAAAAACGAAGGCAGCCAGTTTCCTAGCGCATAAGTACTAAAAGTATGCAGTCCCGCCGCCATCGACAAAAACAAGAATGATTTTTTAGAAAACAGATAAATGAAGACCTCGATGATCCCCTCTTGTTTTTGCTGTGGTTTGAGTAATGTTCTTTGTGGTTCTTTGACGCTTAGGAAAAATATCAGTGCAAAAATTACACCGGGCAGACCCAGTGATAAAAAAGCGATGCGCCATCCATACTGTGAATCCAGCCATCCTCCTAAAGAAAATCCGAACAAAATACCGATGTAGATCCCCATCGAATAGATAGATAAAGCAGTCGCGCGTTTGCTGGAAGAAAAATAATCAGAAATCATCGCATGAGCAGGAGGACTGCATCCTGCCTCTCCGACACCTACTCCTATCCTGGCCAGCAAAAGTTGGTAAAAATTTTGCGCTAAGCCACAGGCGGCAGTCATAGCACTCCACACTACCAGTGACGCCGCTATGATATTCTTTCGATTAGTTTTGTCAGCGAGTCTTGCGATGGGAATACCTAACAACACATAAAAAATCGCAAAGGATAATCCTGATAGCAATCCCAGTTGGGTATCCGATAAACCTAAATCTCGCTTAATAGACTCTTGTAAAATGACTAAGATTTGTCGATCGATAAAATTAAAGATATATACAACTGTGAGCATCAACAATACATAATTTTTATATGGATTGCTGACGGGTTGTAACTTATAACGGCGCTCTTCAGATAAAGATGATTGACTATTAGAATTCATTTTAGCGCCCTACTTCTCAAGTACTACTTGGGCTACGGCATATTCTTTTTCGTCACTGATACTAACAAAAATCGATTTTATACTGAGTGAGTTAACTCTTTCGCGTGTAGAACCATGCAATATAATTTCAGGCTTTCCAGCTTTACAATTAACCACTTCAATTTTTGGCAAAGTTACCCCTTCAACTATGCCCGTTCCCAGAGCTTTTGCAAATGCTTCCTTAGCCGCGAATCGTTTGGCGAGATATCGCTCTTTATATTTAAGTGCTGCGTATTTTTTAAACTCATTGGGATGGAGAATCTTTTTTGCAAACGCGTCTCCGTGTCGGTGAATTGATGAGCTGACACGGTCTATTTGTACGATATCGATCCCGATGCCAAAAATGCTCACTGGCGCGCCTCGAGCATAATTTTCTTCATATCCCTTACTGCGGATTCTAACCCAGTAAAAACAGCTCGAGCGATAATTGAATGGCCAATGTTAAGTTCATAGATATCTTTAATAGCGGCAATCGCCGCGACGTTATGATAATGTAATCCGTGACCGGCATTCACAACCAAACCTAAATTTTTTGCTTGCTCTACGCCTTGCATTATAAGGTGTAATTGTTGGGTCTGCTGGGCTTCATTTTCAGCATCAGCATAGTGACCGGTGTGGATCTCTAGATAGGGCGCACCCACTTTTTGTGCCGCCTGAATTTGTCGTTCTTGTGCATCGATAAATAAGGAGACTTTTATTCCTTGTTCTCCTAATTGATCGCAAGCCCGTTTAATTTTGTCATAGTTTCCAACAACATCCAAACCGCCTTCGGTGGTCAGCTCTTCTCTTTTTTCAGGCACCAGACAAACATATTCTGGATTGGTCTTTTTGGCGATCGCTATCATTTCATCGGTCACTGCCATCTCCAGATTAAGCCGACTATTAATATTTTCTTTAACTAATTCAACATCACGATCCTGAATATGACGTCGATCTTCTCGTAAATGAATAGTGATTCCATCGGCTCCGCCTTGTTCGGCTAACAACGCACCATGAAAGACCTGAGGATAGTGAGTGCCTCTGGCCTGGCGCAAAGTGGCTATATGATCAATGTTAACCCCTAAATAAATCGAACTATTTTTCATTATTTTCTCTCTACTCTTTTTAATTAGCCGCTAGCTGCCAGCAGCTAAATCTCATAACCAAAGTTTTCTACTTTCTAGTGGCTTATCACCGATAATTTCACGCAGCATCAATTGGGTGATCCGCTGACATGTTTTAATGATTTCCGGCTTATACTGACCGCAGCCTAAAGATAAAATAGCGTCACCACTAAATTCGTTTTCAAGTTGGTGAAGATAAGTCGATTTGGATTCTTGTTTGATTAATTCAAATCCTTGTTCAGGATTAAAATGATAATGTTTATCGCGACCAATAGCCTCACCGTATACATCAACATGCCACTGAGGCGCAATACCCAATTCATCAAGCAGCGAAACCTCAAAATTCCTCAAAATGGTAGAATATTCATAGCTACTCTGTAGCGCTTTAATACTCCTGTCGTAAACCTTAAATAGCGATTCGAACTCTTGCCATTCTTGAAGCGAGCGTATCAATAATTCATTTAAGTAATAACCACACGCCAGCGCTCTATTAGATAAGCAACCAGGTTCCGATACTTCCTGTTGTTTGACTAGTTCAACTTCAGACAAAATCTTCAGGTCTCCACGACCAACGTACTCGATATACAACAAATTAAATGGTTGCAAAATAGCTCTTTGTGCCTGGGCTTTTTTTCTCTTTACGCCCTTAGCTATTAAACTGAATCGTCCCTGCTGCTGGCTAAACAGTTTGAGTATTAAACTGGTTTCTTTGAATGGTCTAGCGTGTAAAATATAGGATTCTGTTGATTTCTTATTCATTCAAATTAGCTCTTAATTAGAGCGATCATCAAATCCTAATGACCGTAACGCTCTTTCATCATCGGCCCAACCATCTTTCACTTTTACCCAGAGTTCCAAAAAAATCTTTTCGCCAAAGATTTCACTCATATCTTTTCTGGCATCGGTACCAACTTTTTTCAGTCGACTTCCACCTTTACCGATAACAATTGATTTTTGTCCATTACGCTCTACCAGTATCAACCCGTTAATTCGCAGTAAACCGGTTTCATCTAATTTGAATTGTTCGATTTCAACGGTGATTGAATAAGGCAATTCATCACCCAACTGCCGGATTAATTTTTCTCGAATAATTTCGGCCGCCAGGAAACGTTCGCTGCGATCAGTGTAATATTCTTCCGGGAAAATAAAATCACCCTCAGGCATATAACCATTCAGTAATTTCTTTAGCGCATCAACCTGATCGCCCAGTAACGCAGCGCCAGGGATCAGGTGTTGGAACTTATATTTGTTCGACAGAATTTGTAAGAAAGGTAGAAGTTTTTCTTTTTCTTTGATCTGATCAATTTTATTAACGAATAGAATAATGGGCTTGTTGGTCTTTTTGATATGATCTAAAACCAGCTCGTCATCTTCCGTCCACCTTTCGGGCTCAACGATAAAAACCACCACATCAACATCAGCGATTGAACTTGACGCGGCCCGATTCATTAGCCTGTTTATCGCTCTCGCCTCATTCTTATGAATACCGGGTGTATCCACGTAAATCATCTGAGTAGTGCCAGTAGTCTCAATGCCCAAAATACGATGACGAGTGGTCTGCGGCTTACGGGAGGTTATGCTAAGTTTTTGACCGAGCAAGTGATTTAACAGTGTTGACTTTCCAACATTCGGCCTACCAACAAATGCCACAAATCCGCAACGTTTATTTGAATCTTTCATTTTGCTTTTATGAGAAGTCATTAATTTATCTTTCCGCTTTTATTTCTTTCATTGCTTTACTTGCGGCATCTTGCTCAGCCTTACGCCGACTAGCTCCAAATCCTTCCACTTTAATATCCTTATAAACTAGACTGCATTTGACCCAATAGGTCTTGTCGTGGTCTTTTCCGGAAGAGCGCACCACATCATATACCGGTGTATTGTGACTTCGTGCTTGCAGCCATTCTTGCAATTTAGTTTTAGGATCTTTTTCCGCCCGATCTAAAGAAAGCTCCGACAATTTTTTTAGATACATATTTAAGATAGTTTGTTGTGTTGTATGATAATCACTATCTATCAAAACCGCTCCAATAATCGCTTCGAAAGTATCCGACAAAATTGAGGCCCGCCGGAATCCACCACTTTTGAGCTCACCGCTACCTAATATCAAAAACTGGCTAAAGTTGAGTTCGTTAGCAAGCTCTGATAAAGCCTTTTCTTTCACCAGAAAAGCCCTCAATCGACTCAACTGTCCTTCGTCCGCCTTTGGAAATTTTTCATAAAGTGCGGTGGCAATCACACTGCCAAGAATAGCATCTCCGAGAAACTCCAATCGTTCGTTATGTTTATGATGTGCACTGCGGTGAGTTAAAGCTTGCTTTAATAATGAGAGATCGTTGAACTCATAATTGATTGCCTTTTGCAATAAATTAAAGTTGGGTCTAATTGACATTAAAATATATTTTATCTTAAGCGAATTTAAATTCGGATATTCATTTTATGAACATTATCTATGTTTTAGCAAAATTATTGCTTTCGGACTTCTTCGTTAAATTCTACAACCGCTGACAGATTGCTCATAATTGAAACCTTCACATCATATTTAACTAATATATATTTATCGCCGGTTCTATCGCGCATCGCTTTAAATGCTTTGGGGCTAATTGTTCTAACATTATTGATCGTCATTCGGCTCTGAATACTTCGTAAAATTGACTTATTGGACATGTTGACAAATTCTCGGCCATCCACAATGTCTTGTAATGCAGCGCGAACGATCCGATGTTCAAAATAAATTGGCACCACTTTAAAGGCTAACATGGCTAAGAATCCAGCCATAAACATGATGGTTAGCCAGCCCCACATGGTCGCACCGTTTTGATATTTACGATTCATACAATTCTCTCAATCCACTTTCTACAAATGCCATTAAACGAATATTAGCACAAATTTAACTATTTGATCTCGCCAACTCTGTCCAGATCAAATCCGGTAGGGATCCAGGTAAGAAATCGGGTCTTTATACCGAATTCAAAATGCATCCAGATACTAACTGCATGGCCGACCATATTTTCTTCCGGTACAAAGTTAGTTGTCTCCCAATAACGACTGTCCTTACTGTTATCTCGATTATCTCCCATCACAAAATATTTCTTCTGTGGTACTTTAAATTGTGAATCAACGTAGCGTCCTTCTTTGGTCCGTGCCCTGATTCTTGGATTATTGAGTATTCCATGTTTCACACCATCAAGATCTTCTTCATATTCTGTGTTGACATAACCAATGCCTGTGTCGGGATTTTTATCGATATAACCAGGACCTGATACTTGGGTTTTTTTGATGTGCATCTTTTTGGGGCATTCTGCCACTGGAATTCCGGTGGCGCAAAAAGGAATAATGTAAAGCTCTTTTTCTCGAGTGTATATTACGGTATCGCCGGGCAGGCCAATGATCCGTTTGATGTAATCTTCACCGGTATCTGGCGCTCGAAAAACCGCCACATCACCTCTTTTTGGTAATCCCACTTCAATGACTTTTTCGGATGTGATTGGAAGTCGTAAGCCATAGTCATACTTATTAACAAGAATGAAATCACCTTCGGTTAATGTGGGTTTCATTGAAGCCGAAGGAATTTGAAAAGGCTCGTACAGAAACGAACGTAGTACCACAATAAAAAATAAAATCGGAAAAAAAGATTTAGCATAATCAACATGGATCGGTTCTTTTGAAACCGAATCGATGGCTTCTTGAGGTGGCTTAAGCATGTCGTCATATAATTTTTTAACTGCTGCTTTTCGTTTTTTACCGGCAGTTTGCGAATCGATCAACCAAATGATCCCCGAGACAAACATCAACACCACTAAAATTATTCCGTATAAACTACTCATTTATTATCCTGTTTCTATGTTTCATTACTCTAAATTCTCAACAAAATTTCTAACTTTCTCTGCTTGGCAAGTAATTCTGTATGTACTATACCTGTAGGAGTGAGTTTATTTGCGGTAACATGGTGAAATGTCTAACCGCTCCTATCCCAGCAACTATAACTTTAATCATTGATTTTTAAAACGGCTAAAAAGGCTTCCTGCGGAATATCCACTTTACCGATACTCTTCATCCGCTTTTTGCCCGCTTTTTGCTTTTCCAATAACTTTCGCTTACGACTTATATCGCCACCATAACATTTAGCAATAACGTTCTTGCGTAGCGCTTTAACCGTCGAACGAGAGATTATATGAGAACCGATTGCGGCCTGTATCGCTACTTCAAACATCTGCCGAGGGATTAACTCTTTCATCTTATTGACTAAATCCCGACCGCGATATTTTGCTTGATCTCGATGGACTATAATTGCCAAAGCATCAACTGTTTCACCATTGATCAGCACATCTAATTTGATAAGGTCAGCCGCCTGGAAATGCTTAAAACCGTAATCCAATGAAGCATATCCACGACTGACCGATTTTAACCGGTCAAAGAAATCAAGAACTACCTCATTCATTGGAATTTCGTAGGTTAATGCCACCTGGATCCCCATGTATTCCATTTTGGTTTGCATTCCGCGTCTTTCAACACATAAGGTAATAACACTGCCCAAATGTTCTTGGGGGACTAAAATATTAACTTCGGCAATCGGCTCACGCAGCTCTTCGATGGTGCTGGCGTCAGGCAGTTTTGCTGGATTATCAACATAAACCAGCTCATCTTTGGTGGTCATAATTTCATAGACCACTGTTGGCGCAGTAGTGATCAAGTCTAAATCGTATTCTCTTTCAAGCCGTTCCTGGATAATTTCCATGTGCAACAAGCCTAGGAAACCGCACCGAAAACCAAATCCTAATGCTTGCGAATTTTCAGGTTCAAAAAACAATGAGGCGTCATTCAGACTCAGTTTATTTAACGCGTCTCGGAAGGATTCGTAATCGTCCGATGATATTGGAAACATACCGGCATAAACCTGAGGTTTTACCTTTTTGAATCCCTTAAGCGGCTCGCTGGCACCGTCTTTCATCAAAGTAATAGTATCGCCAACTGGCGCGCCATGAATATCTTTAATGCCGGCAATCACATAACCCACTTCACCGGCCTTCAATTCCGGTAAATCATTGCGTTTAGGTGTGTAAATTCCAACAAAATCAACCAGATGCTGTTTACCGATCGACATTACCTGCATTTTACCGCCTTTTTTCAAGGTCCCTTGCACAACTCTGACTAAAGACACAACACCTAAGTAGTTATCGAACCAGGAATCGATAATCAGCGCTTTTAAAGGCGCGTCAGGATCGCCTGTAGGTGGTGGGATTTTTGCGACTAGATCTTCTAATAATTCCTCGATGCCCACACCGGTTTTAGCACTACATTGCACAGCGTCCATGGCTTCAAGACCAATAATGTCTTCAATTTCTTGAGCGACACGAACTGGATCGGCTTGCGGAAGATCGATTTTATTTAATACTGGAATAACCTCTAAATCATATTCGATAGCGGTGTAACAATTAGCCAGAGTCTGAGCTTCGACACCTTGCCCCGCATCAACTACCAACAAAGCCCCTTCACAAGCGGCTAAAGAACGTGAAACCTCATAAGAAAAATCCACATGGCCGGGCGTATCAATAAAATTGAGTTGATAAGGGTTGCCGTCTTTTGCGTTATACACCAAAGTGACGCTTTGAGCTTTAATCGTGATGCCTCTTTCACGCTCAATATCCATCGAATCAAGCACTTGCGCTGACATTTCTCTTTCAGTTAAGCCACCACAGTACTGTATCAATCGATCGGACAAGGTTGATTTTCCGTGATCGATATGGGCAATTATTGAGAAATTGCGAATATATTGAGTATAAGACATAGTTTTTTTGCTGAGATTACCGCTAAACCGATAACCCTGGACCAATCAGTTTGAATCCTGGAATGAGCGCTACGCCATGCTCTGCACAGCGTAGCGAAAATTGATGCGGTCACCTTGCAGGTAATGAGTCAATTTATAGCATAACCAGGCGCGCTGTGTGCTGGCGCTCTTTCTCATGTTTCAACTTATTTATCTAGGATAATGTTCGGTGTATTTACGTGAATTTTAAAGGGGCGAATTGTACCTTATTTTGGCCATTAGTGTTGTGCTTATTGTCTTTTTTGTTGGCACAATAGCTCAGTAAATCTTAGCCTCTCCCGGTGGTCGATTTCTAAATCGTTGATGCAACCACATATAATCCACCGGATATTGTTTTAAATAGTTTTCCAGAAATAAATTGATCTGAGCGGCATCCTCGACTTCATTGTCGCCGGGAAAGGGATCAAATGCCGGATAAAGGGTCAACTGATAACGGTCGTCACCTTCTAAGCGTCTTTGTGTAAAAGGTACCACTGCCGCTCCGGTCATTTGAGCCAGTTTGGTAGTGGCAGTGATAGTCGCGGTCTGAATGCCGAAAAAAGGTACAAAAACCACTGTTTTACCACCATAGTTTTGATCGGCGGCGTACCATACAATGTTATTTTTGCGTAAAGTCTTGACCGTGCCTCTTACGTTATCTCTCGCCAGTAAGCCTTTTAAATGGCGCAATCGTCCCTCACACATGGCATTTTCAAACAGCGGATTTTTGTTGGGTTTATACATCGCGAAAAAATCGTAATGAGCTCCCAATAAACAGCCGCCGATCTCCAAACTGGTCATATGGAAACTCAAAAGTATCACTCCCTTACCTTTGGCAAGCGCGGCGTCCAAATTTTCTTTCCCGCTAACACAAGTATTACGTTGCTGCATTTTTAAATCACTATACCAACAACTGGCGGTTTCAATTAATCCTCTTCCGGTCGCCGCCAGATTTTGTTTGATTAGCTGGTTTGTCTCAGACTCGTTTAACTCCGGATAACATAATTCAATATTTATATTGGTAATACGACGGCGTTTTTTGGCTAAGATGCGCATTAAAAAACCCAAACTATTACCCAGATTTCGTCGCCAACTTGCTGGCATTCTGGCGATTAATTTTAAAATAAACAAGCTAACATGAGTTGGCCAATATTTTAGTGCGTTATAATTCTGAGAGTCTTGCTGAGACATATTATTGATTATCCTGGCCTCATCTTTTGAGGAGCTGTATAACCTCAACTCGGGATAATAGCAACCATCCAGCATCAGTATTTTAGCGACTCGACCCGTTAAGTTTGCTTTCAATAGCTCGCTATTAACGCACAAACTTGCCTTGATAGTCACCTAAATACTGATACTGGTCAATGAGCCCTTATTTAATCTGATACTTTAGGGTATTACTGGTTACTCTTATCCCGAGTTGAGGTTATATAATTATATTGTTTGATCGAATCCAAAATCGTTTGTCGATAGGCTTTCAATAAATGGCTGTCAAGGTAAGTAATTACCGACTCTTTTTGCGACTCAAAAACGCTTTCTGTTTTACAGATAGTCAGCAACTTCAGGTACAGCGATTGTGCTTCATCGATATCGTCGCCCACTTGATATAGATTATTGTCTTGGATATATTCAGGATAAGCTACTCGATTGGGCGCCACCGGAATACAACCAGAACATATCGCTTCCAACATGCTTAATCCTTGAAAATCATGCCGAGCTGTTGAAATGACGATATCAGCTCCAGCCAGGATCTGATAGTAGTCCTGTTTTGGCTGAAACCCCCAGGTCTGTATTTCATCCTTTAACAAGTGCTCAGCGTCATGGAAACAGGCTGGTTTTTGCCGAAACGATTGTCCTAATACGTGCAGCCTAAACGGAAAGCCCTGTTGTTTCAATAAAATCATCGCATCAAAAAAAACCTCCGGTTGTTTGTCATATTCCCAGCGATGATTCCAGATTATCTGCAACGGGTGGTCGTTGGAAAATCGGTCCCGACGATTAGACTTTTTGCTTGCTACTATCGCGCTAGCAGAGATAGCGACCGGAAGAACTTGAGATTTTTGTTTAACGCCAGTCAGTAATTTGTTGGGAATACCATCAGGCAGTTTTTCTAGTAGATTTTCTGCGCCGTCGAAAAAAGTCCGTTGATTATATTTTGAATTAAACAGAATAGTGTCTGCACATAGCAGTGCATAAATAGAGGTTAGTTGTGCATTGACAGTATTCTCAGCGGTAGTTTTAGTCGATGCTGACTCCGCGACAGGATAATCAAACTGATTTTCATGAAAATAAAGGATATTGGGAATATCCGCTAACTGAGGTACAAATCCCCTGAGACTGGCCAGATCAACCATCGACGTAGCGATCAAACAGTCGTACCGGCGTGCTAAAATTTCTTTATGTTGAAATGCAAAGGTCAAACTGTTGCCTCTGACCCGCCAGGAAAAATAGCGATCAGGGAGCGCAATTTCAGTCCAGTCAAATTCTTTTAATCCATGAACTAAGGAATTTCGCCAATAACGATGACTGGCCGCATCGTAGCCGGACAGAAGTAAAATTCGCGGTTTGCTGGTCGATGATATTGGCATTGAGAGCATTCTACAGTTATTCGCAAGCTTAAAATTTGCCACAACTCTTTTTATGCCATCGAATAATTTCTTTCTGGTCGGCAGGAATGGTTCGACCCGCCAACTGTTCATCTATGGCATGATTTGCCATCAGAGCCTCGGCCTTATTTTCAATCAACGATAACAAGCGCATAAGCTCGTCTTTTTCTTTTGGCGACATGACCGATTCTAATTCTAATGTACGAATTTGGATCGCTTCACACAAACGGTAGTAAATCTCCAGGCCTTTATCGGTTAGAATCAGTTTTTTGACTTTGCGGTTATTATCAGATAATTCGATATCAATAAGTTGTTCCTTCACTAAACTCTTTACCGCTCGACTGACGGTATAGGAATCCAATCGCCCCAGATAGGCGATATCAGCCGCTTTGATAGGCATAAAACTTCCAACATTTAACAGTACTCGAAATTCTCGTGGTTCCAGCTTGGTAATTTTACGGATTGCCGCATCTTTATTAAGTTGTAGCAGGTTAGTCACCACCGCTATTTGAAATGGCAAATGCTGGTATAGATCCAGAGGATCATTAGTCCGTTCGGTCAAAGGGAATTTTATTTTTGTGGCTGTATATAATTGGTTCAATGGTCTTTAGTCAGGCAGCTAGTTAAGAAGCTCAAATAATAACAACATAACTTGCAAATAGAAATACTACCTAAGCAAGTGTTATGCCTCAGTCTCGGTGTCGCCATTTAACTTATCAAACTTGAATTCATAGCTTGTATCGGAACAAATCGACTGATAGACATTGATTTTGCTTGCTACCTGTTTCGCTAGCAGACTCATTTGCTCCACCTTTAACACGGGTACTGACGCGCCAATGTAGATACTCTGGATCAACTCACTTGGAAAGCTTAAACATAATTCATCTTCAACGCTTCTCTCTATTACCAATCGCCATTCTTTTTGACTTCTAAAATGGTAATTTTGAGTAAGTAGTTGCTTCATGAAGTCGATCGGCATTTCATTGATATCACCCACCATAAAATCGACACAATTCCGGACGCTCACAGTTTTCGGAGGTATTTTGCTGTACTTTATCGGAACACATTGTTTAAAAATTGAATCTTCAGTACATTTAAATTTGATCACCACACCAGAATACCATTCTGCCTCTAAAAGCCACAGCTCTGAGTTATTGGCGCTTTCAAAAAATGGTAACAACCGTTTGTTTTCAACAAATGATAGCCAATCAGCGTGAATTTCTTTGGCATGATTAAAAGACTTTTCAACCATCGCTGGCAATAATCCGACTAGCGATTCTCTGATTTCGGTTTCATCACTAAAACGGTTTTCACCACGCCATCGTTTTATCGCCTTTTGCAGTGGATGATTGGGATTTCCTTTTGGCGCGGCTTTTCCCAAAATAGCCGAGGTCATATATTTTACGGACAGCTCGAACAAAGCCTGGCAATCAAAATCCAGTTGAGTAAATTTGTTGGGTAAGAATGGATCCCGAAGCTCATCGGCCTGAAACAAAGGCAACGACTGGTGTTTCAGGATCTGCATAACACCCTGAAAACTACCGTAATAGGCAAGAGACGGAGGTAAATCGGCCATTTTAATTATTCTTTCCTGGTATAAGACTATGCAGTCTCATGACTACATCGCTCAATGGGTTCAAAATAATTGTAGTTGAAATAAATGAAGTTAGGATCTCTTTTGTCGACCGAATCAACTCAATTGACAACTTTGCAGCGAATTTTATCTCTTATTTTCGACCATCGCGCTACAAAAGTGCGAGTAATTGCCAATCTTGGGAATCAGTTGAATGATTTACCATTTTGTTACCCACAGCATTGTTTTTATGATCAAAGTGTCGACAATTAACAGTTTAATCTAGCAGTTGGCTCTGGTAAAGCATAGACCACACATAATAAGATAGGGGAGAGCTAATCGATTAAAGGGATAACGATGAATTATTATAAACCGCTAGCAGGTATAAATTTCTTTGTCGCTATCGAACTGTACTTTGTTGCGCCTGAACCTGTTTACGCAAAAATAATCGACCAAGTCTCTAATCAAATTGATAGCCAGCAACAATCCACTCGAGCGCCACATCAGACTTCTCAATTTGGTCAACTGGTCGGAAGTTTATCGAATCGAAGCATTTAGAATAGAATAGCATTTTATCCAATTTACCATTTATACAGTCTACTGGAGCTCAAATGAACGCAATAGTGAATATGTTACGGCTAATATTATTAGCTTTTTTAGTCTTTACTCAATCTGTTTATGGGGCTAATGAAAAAAACCACCCTTGTGAAAGCGAAAAATATCGCGCATTCGATTTTTGGCTTGGAGAGTGGTTAGTCACCTCGCCAAATCAAAAAACGCCACCTTCACATAGCTCAATCACCCGTTCTAATAAAGGCTGTTCAATCCACGAAAGATATACCACCGCAGGAGGATATACAGGAAACAGTATCAATTTTTACGACAAAAAATCCAATCGATGGCATCAAACCTGGATTGATAACCAGGGCGCCCCGCTCTATCTGGATGGTGAGTTTACCAATGGTTCGATGGTTTTGTCCGACGGCAATAATCGGATCAGCTGGAGGTTACTCGAAAACAAGCAGGTCAATCAGATCTGGGAAGTAACCACAGACAATGGCAAAACCTGGGAAAAAATATTTGATGGGTTTTATACCCGTTCCACCTCAAGATGCTCGTTTCAGTGTTCAGCCAGTAAATTTGAACAAGGCATCACTCGCAGGGAATGACTCGTCCTTTCCAAGAGTGATAACGCGGTGCAAGTTTTCTGGCTGAGCACCCGAAGGGCAAAGCTATAAACAACCATCTTCTTCGTTAAGCAATTTTGAGCTAGAATGACTAGCCCTAAAATTCCTTGCCTTAAATATGGCTGTTTCTAGCCTTGCTGAAACGAGCATCTTGAGGTGGAACGGGTATATACTCGCCAAAGGGAAAAATAACGCCAGTGTCCCATATGCGGACACTTATCGGTCAATTTCCTTATAAACGGACATCATAATGACTGTTTGATGCCATCCTACAAAGTTATTCGTTATAGATTTCAACAACTTAAGTCGAATAAAAAATATTGGCACAACTCCTGCTTGATTAAGATTAATCTCCCATTATTTTTGATAGGAAAATAAAATGATTAGCCCACAACTAATTAAACATCGAGTTTGTTTTGCCTTCTTTGCTTTTGGTCTTTGTTTGGCGGTTATTCATGGTGCGTGCAGCGGATCGAACCTTGAACACGGCTTTCATCTCACAATGATAAGCGATTTGGAAATCATCGTTAGCAGACATCTGTAAGTCGTAGTTCTAAAATGTTATCGATACCCAGCAATATCGATCATCATGGAAAAAATTCAAATTTCTCAAAGCTGAAACTTTATCAATTTCTGCATTCAGCAAAATCTTTTGTTATATCGGTTGGTCATATCAATTATCCGAAGCGAATATACTGCCAGGAAATCTTTTTTGTTTTGCTAACAAAGTAATTTTCCCGCTAACTCTTTTAATAATTTTGCAGCAACCATAGCAGTCATATTGTTTATATCCCTGTCGGGGTTATACTCAACAATATCGGCACCTACCACAGCCACATCAATGGTTTGAATAATGCTAATGACCTCTCTTACCGATAGCCCGCCAGGCTCGTGGTGGGAAACCCCCGGAGCAAAAGCCGGATCGAGCGCATCCATATCGAAAGAAACATAAACCGGACCGTCAAATTTTGGCGCAAAAGAAGCCGGATCAAATCTTTTCATTTCATGCAGTTCTACCGAGAATTTTTCTGCCTGGGATTTTTGATGCTGATTTAGGGTTCGGATCCCCACCTGTACCAGACGCTTGGCAAACCCTTGCTCCATAATTCGAGCAAAGGGACAAGCATGTGAATATGGATTACCTTGAAATTCTTGATAAAGGTCGGGATGTGCATCAAAATGAAGTAGATTAACCGGGCCGTGATGATCAGCGATTGCTTTGAGTACTGGATAGGTGATGGCATGATCACCACCCAGTATAAGTGGTTTTGCATCCCGTTCAAGGATTGGAGAAATTTGCTCTGAAATTTTTAAAAAACTTTCTTTATCGTCTGCAATATTTCTATCACCCAAATCCTTGAAAGTAAGGTTTTTGTTTAGCTCTACTCCAAGTTCCGAGCATAGATTTGCTGAACCGTGAAATAGAGACTCTCTTATTACCGCAGGTGCTTTTGCCGGACCGCGTAAGAAGGATGAATTATGGTCACTACAAATTCCGATAATCGCCACATCGCCTTTTTGTAACATGGCGACTTCTGAGAAATTCACCTTAGTTTTGTTTTGAGTCATGATATTTACCAAACTTTATTCATCTGTTTCGCTAAAAGATAAAATAAAATACATCAATAGCTATTAAACCACAACTCTGGATGTCTGTGCTTATCCCGAGTTGAGGTTATTAATTCTCGACTAAAAATTCGACCAAGCATTAGCGATGAACAGTAACCAGCGATTTTATACACCCTCTGTCATTGCCGAATAGTCTAAACAAGTATCTGTTTACAATATTTTTGCTAATTAAGGCGAATTTTACTAACAGACTATCTTATTGTGTAAACTGCTAAACAGGCTTGGATTTATGCACTTATATTTAGGAGTAGTAATATGAGAGTAAGAAAAGGTGACGATAAAGGATTTTATTTTAGAAGTGAACGCATTTATCACACTGGCGACGGTTGGTGGGCAAGCACCCGTGAGAAGACTGAACTCGGCCCCTTCGACTCTGAAGAAGATGTGTCGATGGAACTCTGTTTGTACATTCGCAAAATCAATATGTTTGATAGCCAGATAGCGTCTTAAAAGACTAACCTTCACGTAACTTTAAGAAAGGTTTTTCAATAAAAATATGCGCAAAAGTTGAAAAAATAACGGTTAATAACAAGGCCCAAAAATAAACCGCAAACACTTGAAAAGTTGTAGCCGATGTAATTGTATCTTTGTCCAGCGTGCCAAAAGCGATTGCCGCCCCGAATACAATAAACACAAAATGGAATAAATAAATGGAGAAAATTAACTGGGCAAAAGGATGCCAGATTGGCCATGACAAGATCCATTTGATCACCCGACTTGGCCCAACCGGACAAAGCGCCATCAATAATAAAATGGACATGCCAAAGCTATAAACATAGCGGTTAAACACCAGAAACATCAAATTGGCTTCTGGATCAAAAGGCTTATAAAAGTCATCTTCTTTGTTTATCAACGGAAAGCTAAAAGACCAAGCGATCAAATAGATAGCAAATAATAAAACGGCCGTATTAATCAGTCTATTCCTTTTAAAAAATTCGACTAACAATTTACCGTGATAGTGGTGCAAATAAGCCACTAACATTCCCATAAAAAAAGCGCCAATTCGGACATCCAAATCATAATACAGATGACCCGATAGCAGCCGGGCAAAATCACGATAGAAAACAACTTCATAAAAAGGGGTTTGATAAAGAGCTGGATGGTTGACTGTCCACCAATAGCGATAGGCGACGGCGGCTACACATAGGCCGACGAGAAGCGCCAGTCTCCAGCGGATTTTATACATTAGCAAGCATATGAAAGGCAACATAAAGTAAAATTGCATTTGCACTTCCAAAGACCATCCTACTGGGATTATCGGTTTTTGACCTTCAAAAAAATTTGAACTAAACAATAGGTTTGACAGAATATAGCCATCATGCCGAGAATTGGTTGGCAAAAAAATCAGTAATGCGAGTAAAAATAATGGATAGATCCGCATTAATCGACGTTTGTAAAATCGCATCACATCCAGCGACTGGTTTCTATCATATTCCCTGTAAAGCGAATAACTCACCAATAAACCACACATCACGAAAAGCGGATCGGAGCCCTGTGCCTGCCACATCCAATTTAGATAACCCGGAAAATTGGCAATAAATCCTTCTACTTTGTCATCCAGTATTTTGGCTATACCGAATAAAACGTGAAATAACACCATTAATAAAATCGTGATCGCCCTGGCACCGTCTAAAGTCGCGAACCGGGCATGAGGACGAATAAAGATTGTTTTGAGATCTGTCTTAAAGTTGATTGAACTCTTATAACGAACCCATAGGGACGGTTTTGCTGATATTTTTTCAAGTGGACCGCTTAATTCTGTTGATACCGAACCTTTCATAACAAACCTTTATTTTTTACAACTTAGCTTTCTGGTTATACAATATTTCGCGCTACAGCGTTACCAATATTCATCACCGCGCAGTCAAAATCATTTTCTTGTTCCGCTCGAATATCCAATTTCTTGTTCTCTGCTAGTCTATTTTAAACCTAAAAAAATTCTAATGTAAATCATTTCACTCTAAACAAAAAAAGGTTGTTCGGAAAGACCAAACAACCTTTTTTGCGACCACAAGGCTAGGGCCTGTTGACTAATCTAAACCGTCTTCTGTAAGTCTTCGATGATTGCCGCTAAAAATCTAGCTGCTTCTCCACCTGTACAAGCACGATGATCAAAGGTAAGTGATAAAGGCAACATTTTACGATTTTCGATCCCTTTGTCGGTCAACTTTAATTCATTTCGGAAACGGCCGGTGCCTAGAATAGCCACCTGAGGTGGCGACACAACCGGTGAACCGTATCGTCCGGTAATTGAACCGAAGTTTGACAAAGTAATCGTTGCGCCTTGTTGATCTTCCTGCTTAAGCCCTTTACTCTCAATTTTTTGGCGTAGCTCTTGCACTCTCGCACGAATTTGGGTGGCATCTTTTCTATCCGCATCATGCACCACTGGAACATAAAGACCGTCCGGTGAATCAATCGCGATACCCACATGCACATTCGGATGGATCAATCGTTCAAATTTTTCTCCATCAAACCAACAGTTTAGCGCCGGCTCAATTTTGGACGCAAATACCAATGCCCTGACATAACGAGCTAATGAATCTTGCTTTGGCCAACTGGTAATATCCGCGTCTTCTACTAACGTCGTTGGTACAACGGTAGCGTGAGCTTTTGCCATACCCATTGCCATCGCCCTACGAACACCGCGAACCGTTTGAGGTTCGACACTCACCTGAACACTTGGTAATCCGCCTGACGCTGAAATGACTGGCGCAGAAGTTGCCCTGGCAGGTGAATTAACCGCTGCATCCACATCCGCTTTTGTGATCGAGCCTTTTTTGCCACTGGCTGCACATTGCGACAAGGCAACACTGAGTCGATGAGCGTGAGCTCTGACCGCCGGTGACGCTTTAAAGTCTAGCGGGTTTTCATCACTTGCAGATTGAGTCTTTGTTGGCGCCTTAACAGCCGAAACAGTCGCCTTAGTACCGATTAATTTGCCATCTTGCTTGGCTATTTTAACATCGGCTTGAGTAATCGCGCCTTTTGCTCCGGAGCCAGTCACTTGAGATAAATCCACTTTAAGTTTTTTGGCCAAGGCTTTTATCACTGCACTCGCTGATTCAGCGACCACTTTATTTCCAACTTGTACTGCGCCAACCACCGTCGCGGCATCTGCTGGTTTATTATCGGCAGCTGTATCTTGTCCCTCAGTAGCGACTTTGGTTTGAACCGCTTCACCGTCACCGAAAGAAACCAAAAGCGCACCCACTTCGATCACATCGCCCGCTTGACCATGCAATTTAGCAACTTTTGCTGCAAAAGGAGAAGGCACTTCTACCACAGCTTTAGCGGTTTCCATTTCGACCATCGGTTGGTCTAAGGCCAATACATCACCTTCTGCTACTAACCATTTTACGATCTCGGCGTCCGGTAAACCTTCGCCTAAATCCGGTAGCAGAAACACCTCACCGGTAGCGACTTCTACTTGCTCGACCTGCGTTGTTGCTTGTTCGGGTTCAGCTGTAGCAACAGTGTCTGTTGCGGCACCATTTCCAGTAGAACCATCACCGTCAAATTCAACCAAAATAGCACCCACATCGATGACGTCACCTTGGGCACCACATAATTTAGTAATTACACCTTTGTAAGGTGAAGGCACTTCCACTACTGCCTTAGCTGTTTCCATTTCAACCATTGGCTGATCGAGGGCGACGGTATCGCCTTCATTAACTAACCAGCGGACGATTTCCGCATCGGGTAATCCTTCTCCCAAATCAGGCAGGAGAAAAGTCTTGAGTGAGTTAGATGTTGTCATTTGTACTCCACCAGTCGTTTTACTTCGTCAATAATGTATTCAACTTTCGGCATATATTGCTTTTCCAAACGGTAGTAGGGGATAACAATATCGTAGCCAGAAACTCGGCCTATTGGCGCAAGCAAACTCATTAACCTTTTTTCCGCAATCTCTGCAGCAATTTCGGACCCCAAAGCCCCTGCTTTAGGCGCTTCTTGAACGATGCAAACCCGGCCAGTTTTTTCCACCGACTCTAATATAGTATCAATATCAAGCGGACTCACGGTTGCAACATCAATCACTTCGGCGCTAATCCCCATTTCAGCTAACTTTTCAGCCGCCTGCTTGGTTTCATGTAACATCGCTCCCCAACTAACCAAAGTAATATCAGTTCCTTCACGGTCGACAAAACACATACCCAAAGGATAATCTTCACCAGTATCCTCGATTTCATGTTTTTCAATTCGATAAACTCGTTTTGGCTCCAGGAAAATCACCGGATCAGGATCGCGAATTGCCGCAAGCATTAAACCATAAGCCCGTGATGGGTTTGATGGAATAACCACTTTTAATCCTGGAATATGGGCAAAAATGGCTTCGGTACTTTCCGAATGATTTTCCGGTGCGTGTATTCCACCACCAAATGGTGCACGAATAACCAATGGCAGGGTCAAACGGCCACGAGTTCGATTACGCATTCGCGCGCAATGTGAAATAATGTGATCCGCTGCAGGGAAAATAAACCCCATAAACTGAATTTCCGCAATCGGCTTCATTCCTTGTGCAGCCATTCCAATCGCTACACCGGCTATCATAGCTTCTGCTAACGGTGTATCAATCACTCGCTCTTCGCCATATTTTTCCTGTAAACCATCGGTCGCACGGAATACACCGCCGTTAATACCAACATCTTCACCAAAAACGACAACTTCCTCATCAACTCCCATCTCGTAGGAAATGGCCATATTAACGGCTTCTATTAATGTAATCGCGGCCATTATTTCGCTCCTCGTGCAATCGCTAACTCTCGTTGCACAAGTGTTCTTTCAGGTAATTCAGCGTAAAGGTAATCAAACATCGCTTCGGAGGGATCGGTAGGGGTATTGAGGTAATTGTCGACGGCTGTTTGCACTTGCTGGGCAAGCTCTTCTAACATTGTATCTTCCTCCTCTTTTCCCCAGACATTCTTACTTTCCAGATATTTACGCATTCGAAGTATCGGCTCTTTAGTCCAACCGTCATCTAATTCACCTTCGGGTCGGTAACGAGTCGCATCATCTGCAGTAGTGTGGTCACATAAACGCAAACTGATACATTCGATCACGGTAGGACCACCACCATTTCTAGCTTTTTCGGCGGCTTTCTCTGAAGCCGCTTTAACCGCAACAATATCATTACCATCAACTTGAATACTTTCAATTCCAGCACCGATCGCTTTTTGAGCATAGGTTTCACAGTTAGTTTGGAGTTTGCTAGGCACCGAAATTGCCCATTGGTTGTTATTGATAATAAATACAACACCCAAATTCCAGATACCAGCCACATTGATGGCTTCGTAAAAATCGCCCTGGGAGGTTCCGCCTTCACCGATTTCGGTAAATACGCATCGTTTTTCTCCGCGCATTTGCATCGCTTTTGCAACGCCGCATGCGTGTAGGGATTGAGTGGCGATCGGTACCGCAATCGGAAAATCCTGTTTTGCTATTTGATAATCACAGCCGGTTTCGTACCCGCCCCAATAAAGTAAGACTTCCTCGATTTTAACACCGTGTTGAACCATCGATGCCTGACCTCGGTAATAAGGGACAAGTACATCCTCTGCGGTCATCGCAGAACCAAATCCAACACCTATAGCCTCTTGTCCGGTGGCTGCGGGATAAGTCCCCATTTTACCGGTTCTTTGTAAGGCGTAGGCTTTTTGATCCATCACCCGGATCAAATTCATGTCACGATATAGTTGCTTGAGGGTATCTAAATCACGTGCGAATGCAGGCGGGACATCATTGCTGACGAACCTCCCTTTCTCATCCATATATTGGAGATATTTAATTTCGAATCTTGCAACAGTTGTCAAAACGACGACTCCTCTTTATAAGCGGACGTATATAGAGCTATTAAGATACAATTTTAACAGCGCCGTTAACGTAAACGGAAACCAATTATCTAGCATTATACCCGGTTAGCGGCTTGCTGAAAAAGGTTGGAATACCCTCATACTTTAAATCGCTCATTGGTAAAAAAACCAATTATCTAAACTCGTTAAGGTACAACTGAAGTTTAGAGAAAAATTTATGTCTGATTAAGGTACTAAAAAAGGTATAAAATTTAGTGGAGGGCATGATAAGGCCTCAAAGACAACTTGTATAGCAAAATCGAAACTTTTAGCATCTCATTTACGATTTTTTGCAGAGTATCACTGCAATTAGACGCTTTTCTCACCTTTTCCTGGTCTTACCAGCAAAAACAGGTCTAGCCAACCGGATAATCCTGATAGAAAAGAAGTGCCAATATTACTAGTTTCTATTATTGAAATGCACTGCTACACTTTCCTCAACTCGCATGATAAAAGAACTGTCTTATAATCTAGTGCACCGAAGATATTGAATTTATCTGCGATTGTACTTTAGCGCAAATAGCAAGGTCTCATTAGAAAATGTATTTAACTGATAAACCCACGATAAAATATCGCAAAGATTACCAACCAAGCCAATACCTCATTAACAAGACTCAACTCAAATTTGAGCTGTTTGATGATCATGTTATTGTTTCCTCCGCGCTTAATATAATACGCAACCCGCTCGACAAACACCCCGCGTTATTGCCTTTGATATTAGATGGCGTTGAACTTGAACTATTGGAAATCACCGTCGATGGTGAAACCCTATGCCAGGACGACTTTGTGCTAGACAAAGAATATTTAACCTTACACAAAGTCAGCCAGCAATTTTTGTTAACCAGCAAAGTCAAAATCTACCCCAATAAAAATACTTCACTACAAGGCCTTTACCTATCCAATGGCAAATTTTGTACCCAATGTGAAGCCGAAGGCTTTAGAAAAATCACCTACTATTTAGATTGTCCTGAAGTCATGTCAGAATTTATTGTCTCAATCGAAGGCGATAAAAATGCCTACCCTCTTTTGTTATCAAACGGTAATCCACTCGAATCTGGCGAGTTAGACAACAATCGTCATTTTACCCGCTGGCATGATCCCTTTCCAAAACCCAGTTATTTATTTGCACTGGTCGCTGGCGATCTGGATTGTCTTGAAGATAGTTTTACCACGATGAGCGGAAGACAGGTCAAACTGGAATTGTTTGTCGATAAAGGCAAACTCGACCAGTGTCGTTTTGCGATGGACAGTTTAATCAAGTCGATGCGTTGGGACGAAGAAAAATTTGGTAGAGAATATGATTTGGATCTCTACATGATCGTCGCTGTCAGTGATTTTAATATGGGTGCAATGGAAAACAAAGGGCTTAATGTATTTAACACTGCTTATGTTTTAGCCAATAATCAAACCGCCACGGACTCCGATTTTGAAGGCGTTGAAAGAGTCATTGCCCATGAATATTTTCATAACTGGACCGGCAATCGAATCACTTGCAGAGACTGGTTTCAATTGAGCCTAAAGGAGGGGCTTACTGTTTATCGCGATCAAAGGTTTAGTGAAGATATGCAATCGGCTGCAGTGGAAAGAATTGAGCAAGTCAAAATAATCAGAGCCGCGCAATTTGTTGAAGATTCCAGTCCGATGGCCCATTCAATTCGTCCTGATTCTTATATCGAAATGAATAATTTTTATACTGTCACAGTATACAACAAAGGCGCCGAAGTGATCCGCATGATGCACACCTTATTGGGTGAGCAAGGATTTAGAGCAGGCATGGATCTCTATTTTGAGCGTCATGATGGCCAGGCAGTCACCTGTGAAGATTTTATTAAGGCAATGGAAGATGCCAACCAGGTCGAATGGTCGTTATTTAGAAACTGGTATCGCCAGGCAGGGACTCCGACTCTTTCGGTTTCAAAGCGTGTACTTTCAGACACAAAAATTCAACTAAGCTTTTCTCAACGTTGTCCAGATACTCCAGGGCAAACTGATAAAAAGCCTTTTCTGATCCCCTTGAATTTAGGTTTTATTGATCAACAAGGTAAAATGGTTAGATTTAGAGTAACCATGGAGGATGTTGCTGATAAGGATTATGTACAGCAGGCGCTAATTATGATTAGCGAAAAAGAACAATCGATCACAATCACAATCGAGAATACTAATTGTATTCCATCGCTTCTCAGAAATTTTTCCGCTCCGGTAAAACTTAAATACGACTATTCACAAGAGGATTTGGCTTGTCTTTTTGCCCATGATTCTGATTCTTTTAATCGTTGGGACGCAGGACAATCCCTAATGAGCCAACTATTACTTGCTGAAAACCAATCCATTATGGAAAAAGATTTGCAAGTCATTAGCAGTGCGATCAAAAACATCTTAATGGATGAAACACTGGATAGAGCACTTAAAGCACTTGCCGTTCAATTACCTAACTTAAATAGTTTAATCGGTGACGTTGAATCAATAGAACTGGACGATTTATTTAATAAACACCGACAGCTTAAACAACACATTGCGACCATACTCGAACAGCAGTGGTCAGATATTTATGACCGGATTAACGAGTTATCCGAAGAGCAAACGACGTCATCTGATCGACGACTAAAAAATACCGCGCTAAGTTATTTAGTTTGGTGTGATGAAAACAAATATGCTGAAAAAGCGATACGGCAGCAATCAAATGCCAACAATATGACTGATGAAATCGCCGCTTTACAAATTATTTGCCATTCAACCACAAGTCAAAAGAAAAGCCAAATTCAGAATTTTTTTAACAAATGGAAAAATGAAGAGCTAGTTTTGGATAAATGGTTTAGCGCACAGGTAATGCAAGATCATGAATCAGTTTTTAACGACATCAAAGCGCTTTTGTCTCATGAGAAATTTGCTATCACCAATCCAAATAAAGTCCGTTCGGTTATTGCTGCATTTGTCGCCAATAATACCCAACAGTTTCATAGTGCTACTGGTGATGGCTATGAACTATTAACCAAACTAATTATTCGACTTAATCCCATAAATCCACAAATTGGCGCGAGACTGGCCAAGCAATTTGGTCAATGGAGGAAATTTGATGTTAAAAGGCAAGCCTTGATTAAAGAACATCTGGAACGGATTTTAGCAATTGATAATCTTAGTAATGATATTTTTGAGATCGTTGAACGGTCGTTGGAATAAAGTTGGGAAGATCTCAGATTATTTAACCTCAACTCGGGATAAGTGTAACCAGTATTTCCTTAACGTATCAGATTAAATCAGGGCTCATCGGCCAGTATTAGTATTTTGCTGACTATCAAAGCCAGTTTGTTAGTGAATAGCGAGCTATTGAACGCAAACTTAACGCGGAGAATCGCTAAAATACTGATGCTGGATGGTTGCGCTTATCCCGAATTGAGGTTAGTTATGCTTGCAAAACATTACTAATGGTCCGCTCCGCCATATCACAAGCAAACGCTCCAAGTTGCTCAACCGCCTTTTCAACCCGATCGTCCCAAGGCAATCCATAACTAATCCTGGCACAGCGCTTATATTTTCCAGTCGCAGAAAACAAAATTCCTGGAGTAATACTAGTTCCCGCTTCAACGGACTTTCTAAATAACTCAATTACATCACAACCAACCGGCAATTCTAGCCAAATAACACCGCCACCTTGAGGATTGGATAAACATGTATTCTCTGGAAAATGTTGTGCCAGAAGGGCTAGCATTCTCTCTTTATTAACTCGAAGCACCTGTATCAAACGTTTAAGGTGACGATCATAATCACCACTACGGACAAATTCGTAAATCACCATTTGATTGAGTAACGAAGTTGAACAAGACATCGCCCGTTTTAGTCCTTTAGCCTTTTCTTCAAATCGGTGGGATAAAATCCAACCCACTCTATAACTGGGAGCGGCTGTTTTGGAAAAAGAACTACAAGTAATAACCAGCCCTTTAGTCGAGTAGGCTTGCATTGGTAATTCAAGATCTTGCTTGAAATGCAATTCACCGTATACAGCATCTTCTATTAGAGGGATATTTCTGGACTCAACAATATCGACGATACGACGACGCTTTTCTGTTGACATCAAAGACCCTGTCGGATTATTGATAAGCGAAGAAAAAATGCAGGCTTTTACCTCGCAACTATCTAGAGATTGCTGTAAATCGTCAAGACATATCCCGGCTTCTGAGCACGTCGGAATTTCTAACGCCATCATACCCAAATTTTCGATGAGTTCTAAAATGCCAAAATAAGTGGGAGATTCGACTGCAATAATATCGCCGGTTTTTGCCACGCATTGCAATGAAATTGCCAGCGCTTCCTGGGCACCGTTAGTGATAATGATATCCTCCGATCTTGCATCGACCCCTTGCTGTAAATATCTTTGAGCTAATTGCTGCTTTAACGGCAGGTAGCCATCCATTGGGCCATACAACATTGCTTTTGGCCCTTGTTGAGCCAGTACTCTTCTCATGATACGAGCCAGAGTTTTATATGGCGGGCTAGCCATCACCGGATGAGAGGTACCCAGTTGCAAACTATTGGGAGAATGGACAGCCTGATAACATTGTTCCACCAGCGACTGACATCGCACCTCCACTGGACGTCTTACGAAACTGGCTCTCTTAGGACTATTAAATAAACTATCGACCGCTTTTAAAAAATAACCTGACTTGGGTCTGGCTTCAACTTTTCCCAGTCTTTCCAATTCGACATAGGCCTGTTTGACAGTCGGGATACTAATGCTTAACTGGCGACTGAGTTTTCGTAGGGACGGTAACCTGTCGCCACTGCGTAGTGAGCCCGCAGACTGCATGGTTTGAATTAGATCAACCACTTGCTGATATAGAAAACTCTGACTATTTTTGTTGATCATACTGGACATAATGGCCTCGTGGTTCTAAGCCCTAAGCTCTTATAGCTCTTATAGCTCTTACAGCTCTTACAGCTCTTATCTGTACAGGTCGCTTTTTCGTTTTTCTGTGGATGTTTAGTATACGGAATTGGCGTATATTTGGAAACCTGAATTTTGAAATTAGATTTATTTTGGTAATTGTCTATGAAAAATACATTTTTATATATCGTCACAGTCCTCATCTGGGGTACAACCTGGTTTGCCATTGAATTTCAATTAGGTCAGGTAGCGGTTGAAATATCTCTTATCTATCGCTTCGCTTTGGCAGCGATATTGATCCTTGTGGTAAGCAAACTACGAGGATTGAATTTAAAATTTACTGTGTCACAACACTTTTACATTGCGCTTTTGGGCCTGTTTAATTTCTGTCTGAATTACTTTGTTTTATACCAAGCGCAAAACTATTTATCCTCAGCGATGACTTCGATCGGTTTTTCCATGTTGCTTTTGGTTAACATTATTAACACTCGACTATTTTTCGGTAAAAAAATCGCTGTAAAAACCTATTTTGGCGCGGCTTTTGGAATCACAGGTTTAGTAGTATTGTTCTGGCCGGAACTTGCCAATTATCAAACGGATAACAGTTCACTTTATGGTTTAGGCTTGATACTGGTAGGCGTTATATTTGCGTCGTTAGGTAATATGATCAGTGTCCGAAACTCTATGCATAACTATCCAGTATTCGAGACCAGCGGTGTTGCTATGTTATACGGAACTGCTTTTTTAACCATCATCGCGTGGTACAACAATACCGCTTTTACGATTAGTCTTGAATTGAACTATTTATTGTCTCTTGGCTATCTGGCCATTTTTGGCACCGTGATCGCTTTTTACAGCTACTTCTATCTACTCAAAAATATTGGACCAGAAAAAGCCAGTTATTCGATTGTTATGTTTCCAGTTGTCGCGGTGGTCGTCAGTAGTATTTATGAAAGTTTTGAATGGACAGAGTTTACGACTTTTGGTTTCGCCTTGGTTGCTACAGGTAACTTATTGATGTTGATACCTACCAATAAAATACTTCAATTATTACCGGTTCTCAATAGAAATAGCAGCGGACAGGGGCTGCCGATCAATAACAAAGATTGTTCCGCGAGATCCTCATAATTATTAACAAGGTTAGTTAGTCTGCACACCACGCTTCGTGGTTTAACTTAGCATTGTCATTCTAAGTTTCTGTGCATTTTGGCCCGTTCTTTGTTTAAGCTTTTAGACATGAACGGGTTTTTTTTGTTATTATTCGACTTTGTTGACTGGCAAAAATACATAGAAAGTTGTGCCTTTTCCTTCAGTCGATTTAATTTCGATCCGCCCGCCATGTAATTCAACCAGATGTTTGCAAATAGATAAGCCTAAGCCCGCACCCTCTCTCACCCGAGTGGTATCAACAATTTGTTTAAATGGTTCAAAGACGTTTTGTAAATCTTCTTCACTAATACCAATGCCGGAATCTGAAACGATGATTGTGGTTTCCTGTTCATTGGTCTTAAGTCTGACTTCGATTTTTCCTTTGTCAGTATATTTAATCGCATTATCGATAAGAATAGAAATAATTTGCCTAAACCGCCTGGCATCAACATATACTAGTGCGGCCTGATCTTCTTTAAAGAATAATTCCAGATCCTTGTTTTGCGCAGCCTGAGTAAACGACATCAAGATTTTTTTAATATGAGACTCGACGCTAATCTGTTCAGGATATAATTGAACAACATCTCTACGTGTCTGAGCAAAGTCCAATAACTCAACAACTAAATCCCGGAGGTGCTCAGCTCTAGAGGCAATGAGTTCCAAATATTCCCTTTTCTCATCTTCGCTAAAGTCGGTTTGTTTATCCAACAGTATTTGTGATAACCCTATAATCCCATTGAGGGGTGTATTTAATTCGTGTGAGGTTTTGGCTAAGAATTCGTCTTTTAATTGGTCAACTTCCTTTAAGGCAAAATTGGCTGATGCTAATTCCGCATTTTGAACTTGCATCAAGCGTTGAGTTTGCTCAGCTTGCATTCGGATCAATTTTTCCCGTTGAAGTTTGGACTCTAAAATGGTTTGTTTCATTGACTGCATTCTATCGATCATGCCCAGCGCCAAAAAGATCCCTTGTACACCTGAAGCCAATTGAGTGATATTTGGTGCTGAGAGCAGTAACGTTTGCGATCCTATTAGTTCAATCTGCAATAAGGTCCATAAAATAAAACTTAGTAAAACTAAGCCATTACCGGCAACAAAATACCAGGCATAACGGATCCCCTTAAAGGACATTTTTAGACTTGCTTGGAGAATAAGAATAGCGGATACCATCAAGATCAAAGGTGAGATCGAAAGCAACCATTTAGTTTGTTGGAAAACGGCTAGTCCGGTGAATAGACTCGCATACAATAGCACAGTAATCACTTTCTCCAATCTAGGCATGTGGGTGCTGAGATTTAAATAGCAAACCCCAAACCTCAGATAGACAGCTGCAGCTATGTTGCCTAATATACTAGGTGAATATTCGTTCCAAACAGGTAGTGTTGGCCAAAATTGGGTTAATCCGTAGCCGTACATCGCATGAAAAAAAAGTGCCGAGGCGATAGCTGACGCAACTAACCAGAGATACGCTTTTTCTCTTATCCAAAACCAGAGTACCAAGTGAAAACCTGCCAGTCCAAATGCAAACCCTAAAAAGCCACCCTGAAAATGTAACTCCTTTTTGGTAATTTGGTTTAGCTGGGATTCGGTCAATATTTGAATATACTGAGCATTGGGAGGACGACCGTAACGAAATCCTCGCACCTTTATGAAAACCTCTCTCGATTGATCGGTTAAATCGAGGTCGACTAATGGCAAATTATGTTTTATTTTTCTTTCTGCTAGCGGCACAAATACACTTAAATTATGTACCTGCCAGTGAAGTTGCTCATCAGCCATATATATTTGAGCGTAATGCCAAAGACCGGGGGTGATTAACCATCGTTGTTCAGAATGCTTACTACCAAGGGTTAATTTAAACCAATAGGTTTTATTGGGAGACAACTCTATTAAACGGTCATAATCCTGCCAGACAGACGGGTCCAGATTTTCGATATCGCCAACGAGGCTTTGACTATTCATTGATTCATACACCCGAACTTCAGCGGTGGGAAAATAGATTTTCTCGATATCCGCCAGTTCCAATATTCGCTCGGTGGCACTCGTCTGTAGAGATATACAGCCAAGCATCACGATGGATATCAGTTGGTAAATAATTCGAAGGGATTTATACATCGCTCATCTATGAATTCTTATTTTAAGTTACTCCTTAACGTCACTATTCTATCAGATAATTGAAAAATGACGTAAAGCAGGGTATTGAGAGTTTGTTGTAGCATATTTCCAGCCAGCTATGACAGATTATGTTTAAAAGCTGTAGCTGTTAAAAATAAAAAAAGCGCCTTTCGGCGCTTTTATTCAAACTAACTATTAAGATTCAGTGATTGCTTCTATAACTCATATCTCTGGAAAACTAAGCTGGCGTTGGTTCCGCCAAATCCAAAACTATTCGACAAAATTCGATTAAGTTTGGCAGGTTCCGTTTTTTTAACAATTGGCAAGTTAGCTGCAAGTGGATCGATATGTTCAATATTGATCGAACCAGCAATAAAATCATTTTGCATCATCAACAAACTATAAATTGCCTCATGTGCACTAGTTGCGCCCAACGAATGACCGGCCAAAGATTTGGTAGAGCCAATCTTAGGTATTTTATCGGTAAACAATTCATTGATTGCACTCAGCTCCGCGGTGTCCCCCACAGGCGTACTAGTACCGTGAGTATTAATGTAATCAATTTCACCTTCAACTGTCGACATGGCCAGTTGCATACATCTGACTGCACCTTCACCGGATGGCGCGACCATATCGTAGCCATCGGAAGTGGCTCCAAATCCAACAATTTCCGCATATATTTTGGCTCCACGCGCTTTAGCATGCTCCAACTCTTCCAGAACAAGCGTTCCACCACCAGAAGAAATAACAAAGCCATCCCGGGTTTCGTCATAAGGTCGCGAAGCTAATTCCGGAGTATCGTTATATTTTGAAGACAAAGCACCCATTGCATCAAATAAGAGTGTTAAACGCCAATCTTCTTCTTCACCGCCGCCGGCAAAAATAATATCTTGTTTACCCATTTGGATCTGCTCGTAGGCATTGCCAATGCAATGTGCGCTGGTGGCGCATGCTGAAACGATTGAATAATTTAATCCTTTGATTTTGAACGGTGTTGCTAAACAGGCGGATGTGGTACTGGTCATTGTTTTAGGCACCGCATAAGGACCAACCCGTTTTACGCCTTTGGCAATGCAGGTATTAACCGCTTCGGTTTGTGCTTTTTGCGACCCGCCACCTGAACCGAACATCAATCCAGTACGAACATTGGATACCAGATCATCCGTTAACCCGGCGTCTTTGATTGCTTGGGCCATAGAGATATAAGCATAAGCTGCGGCATCTCCCATAAATCTACGAACCTTGCGATCAATGTGTTCAGTCACATCAATATCGGGACGACCACAAACGTGACTACGAAGGCCCATTTCTTTGTATTTTTCGTTAAAAGTAATACCTGACTTACCTTCTCTTAATGACTGAGTAACTGTTTCCGCATCGTTACCAAGGCAGGAAACAATTCCCATCCCTGTAATCACTACTCGTTTCATCTGAATTCCTCTTTTACTAAATAAATATTTTCTAAAATTAATGTAACTATTCTTTAAAATCTACATAAATTACTTTTATATTCATGGTTATTAATACTGTCAAGCTTCTGACCTTTACCGCAATTGCCCCTCGAAAACTGCTCCTGCGTTGTTCGACTCGTCCATCCCCTGACATATGCATTGCTCATGTAGGAATCTCTACCAAAAGTAGGTCCCTTGAGGGAACCCTCCCCTTCCAAGTGGAGTGAACTTAGTCCCCTCTCCTTTGGCAGAGGGCTGTTTTTATTAATAGCGAATATTTACAATTTGAGCTGAATTTATGTAATGGGCTCAACTAAAAATTTTCGGTAGATTCAAATAAGCCGACTTTCAGATTTTTGGCCGTATAAATTTCTTTGTCATCAACTAAAACAGAACCATCAGCAATAATCATCGCCAGACCACGTTTGATGATTCGACGAACATCTATCTTATAGGTTACTTTTTTCGCCGTCGGTAAAACTTGGCCAAAGAATTTAATTTCTCCCGCGCCTAATGCACGACCTTTCCCGGGACTGCCGTTCCACGACAAATAAAATCCACAAAGCTGCCACATGGCGTCAACACCTAAACAACCGGGCATTACTGGATCTGTTTTGAAATGACAATCAAAAAACCATAAACCTGGGGTGATATCAAGTTCAGCAATGATCTCGCCTTTGCCATAACTACCGCCTTCATCTGAGATTTTGACGATACGATCCATCATTAACATATTAGGTAATGGCAATCGTGCTAAGGAACGGCCGTCTGACGCAGATCCAACGAGCTCTCCGTTTCCACATGTGATCAAATCTTCTCGAGTAAAACTTTCTGTGCGACTCATGTTTTGCAACCTTTATTGATAGTCCTGTGGACTAATCAGCCTATTTTCAGCAGCCAATTGGTTAGCCAAATAAAGCTAATTAATCAACAATAACTGTAGACGATTTATCCGAATTAAAGCGGTAGAACAGTAAATTGGGCGCCATTATCCCTTGTTTAGCAAGCAAAACTGGTATGACCTTAGTGTTTTTTTACTATCTCATTGTTTTTATTGAACTATTTCAGCATACATATGTTCGCTAAAATGTAATTATTGAGTTTTAGGGTGGCGTAAAATCGATAGAGCTGCGCTGAAGGATGGGAGCTTCTGACAGCAGGCGCCCATCTGTTGCCCTTCAATTAGAAAGGTCAATATTCGACGATGGGTTGGCACTCTTCCGACAAAAGCAAATTAGCAACGGCGCCAGGTAGTTTTGCCCTCTTTATCTTCCAGGACAATCCCCATCTGATTAAATTGATCTCTGATTTCATCAGCTCTTGCCCAATTTTTATCTTCTCTGGCTTGTTTCCTTTCGATGATCAATTGTTCAATCAGTTCAGCATCTTGGATTTCATCGCCAACCGATGCGGTTAAAAACTCATTGGGCAACTGCTGAACAATACCTAGAACACTTCCAAGTTTTATCAATATAGAGGCGAGCGAAACGACGTTTTCAGGTGCATCAATTTTATTCCGGTTGATTTCCTTGGTGATTTCAAACAATACCGCAACCGCTTCAGGCGTATTAAAATCATCATCCATCGCGAGCTTAAATTTAACAACATAAGGGTTCGATTCATCAACCTCAGGTAGATCAGTTAAGTCAACATCCCTTAAGGCCAGATACAAACGCTCTAACGCTGCATCTGCCGAATCCAGATTATCTTCACCGTAACTAAGCTGGCTACGATAATGGCTGGAAAGCATGAAATATCGAATGGTTTCTGCACGGTATTTCTTTAGCACTTCTCTGATGGTAAAAAAATTGTCCAATGATTTAGACATCTTGACTTTATCCACTTGCACCATGCCTGTATGGATCCAGGTATTAGCAAACACACAACCGTTAGCCGCTTCAGATTGAGCTATTTCATTTTCATGGTGCGGAAACTGTAAATCCGAACCTCCGCCATGAATGTCGAAATGTTCACCGAGGCATTTTTTGGTCATTGCAGAACATTCTATATGCCAGCCGGGCCGCCCTTCACCCCAGGGAGAATTCCACTTTGGGTCACCAGGTTTTGACATTTTCCATAGCACAAAATCCATACTGTTTTTCTTGTCTGTTGCCACTTCGACCCTTTCGCCCGCTTGAAGTGCATCCAAGTTTTGTTTACTTAGTTTGCCGTAATCGTCAAACTTCCGCACCTCATAATAAACATCACCGCTAGTCCCCTGGTAGGCAAAGCCCTTTTCAATCAAAGTCTCAATCGTCTCGATGATTTCAGCAATTGAATCGGTCGCTTTCGGTTCGATATCCGGCTCAGCCATTCCGAGCGCTGCAAAATCCTGGTGCATGATTTGAATATATCGTTTGGTTAATTGCTCAAAGTCTTCGCCATTTTCAATAGCCCTGGCGATAATTTTGTCGTCAATATCGGTAATATTACGGACATAAGTGAGGTCATAACCAGAATAGCGCAGGTATCGAGTGATGATATCAAAGGATACAAATGTTCTCGCATGGCCGATGTGGCTGTAATCGTAAACCGTAATGCCACACACATACATACGAATTTTCCCTGCTTCAATAGGTTTAAATTCTTGCTTGCTTTGGGTCAATGTATTGTGGATTTTTAGCATTACTGGTTAAGTCTCTTCTATCAAAATAATTCAGATTTAGGGGTGTCCCCCCAAGTAGCGCCATTATAAAAGGCTTGAATCAAGATCGCACCAACATTATGGATCTAAAAGAAATTATGCATCAATCCATTAAAACTGTTCAAATTATGCGGCAGCAACTAAGTCTTAAATCTTGGGTATCAATCAAAATTAAGGTAAAATCGCATTTTTCCAGTCAACGAGTCAATATTATGGTTATTATTCATACAAACCTAGGTGATATAAAAATCGCTTTAAATTCAGAGAAAGCCCCAGAAACAGTGAAGAACTTTCTGGAATACGTCAATTCTGGACACTTTGAAGGTACAATTTTTCATCGTGTGATCGAAAACTTTATGATCCAGGGCGGTGGATTTGATCCGGACATGAATCAAAAATCAGTCAATGCGCCCATCAAATGCGAATCAAACAATGGTTTATCCAATAAAGTTGGCACCGTTGCAATGGCCAGAACTAGCGATCCTCATTCAGCAACAGCGCAATTTTTTATCAATACCAAAGATAATGATTTTCTCGATTTCACCGCCGAATCTACGCAAGGTTGGGGTTACTGCGTATTTGCTGAAGTAGTCGAAGGCATGGCTGTCGTTAACCAGATCAAAATGGTTGAAACCAGTTTTGCATCAGGTATGCAAGATGTGCCGGTTGAAAACGTTATGATCACTAAAGTAACAATTGAAGAATAAACTCAATTTTGACGATGACACAAACAACCCATATCATATCCGATCTGCACTTATGTCAAACTAAGCCCAATTTGTTTGCGCTGTTTGAACATTACATGCAGAATATTGCTATTCAAAGCAATCAGCTTTTTGTCTTAGGCGATTTGTTTGAAGTGTGGATTGGCGATGATTGTTTGGAAATAGAAAGTCCAAATACTCAGCTCTATCGTGATGTTATTTCTTTATTTAAGAATTATAGCAATCATCACGGAGAGTTATTTTTTATCCATGGAAATCGCGACTTCTTATTATCTGAAGAATTCGAAAAACAAACCGGTGGAAAGCTATTACGAGAACCCTACTTTCTAGAATTATCTGGTAAAAAAACCGCTTTAATGCACGGTGATAGTTTATGCACTGATGATGTGGCCTACCAGGAATTCAGGACCATGGTTCGAAATCCTCAATGGCAAAAGGAATTCCTCTCCCTACCAATGGAAAAGAGAATTGAGATTGCCTCTGGACTTCGCCAACAAAGTAAAGATGCCCAGGCAGAAAAGTCGATGGAAATTATGGATGTTAATCAAAACAGTGTTGAAGATTTTTTTGCGCAAAACGGTATTGACTGGTTGATCCATGGGCATACGCATCGGCAGGCTACCCATGAATTGAGTGTTAATGATAAACAAGTTAAGCGGATTGTTTTGAGTGATTGGGGTGAAAAAGGATTTTATCTATCAGCAAAAAAGCAATGTGTAGATGAACATTATTTTAGTCTTTAAACTTGTTCAGCAATTAGGAGCCCTTGCTATTTTTGGTGCTGTCACAATGTGCGGTTTTTAAAAATGTAGGCGAAACCGGAGCTTTTAAAATTCCAAACCATTACCTTGTTAAGTGCGCCTGTTATATATTAAGTTCTTGGGCTTCACGCACGATAAACGTAATAGCTTATCTAAAAAATCGTCTATAAAATGACTGTCGATATCATTTCAACAGATACAGAAGATCTTGTTCAGGTCACCTTAATGCCTACCTTAAACAAGTTAAACAAATTTTGAGTATTCTAACTTAATCTTTCCATTTTATAATGCGCCACGATAAATAGATCTTCCACCTCATCGGGAGAGCTGGTAAGGTTTGTATAATCAGATGATACATTGTGCTTTATTCTTAAGCTCATTTCTTTTGTGATATCAACTTCTTCAAGCGTTAGTCCCGCATCAGTTTCATTCAATGTTGCCACATTCAGTTCACCGTAATTGTTATTTTTAGGTGCAGTGATTTCTGAAGAAATAACCAAGTCTTCGTTGAAGTTAGTCGTAGACAGGATCATGTGATAATCTCCATCTTTCTGACATTTAGCCAAGATATCAATCTTCATCACAATAATAGTGTTATCTTGGATGAAGAAGGGAAATCGTTGCTTGCCAAGAGTGAAGCTCAATTTTTGTTCGGCGCCAGCAACAGAGGGGACCAAAAACCTGCGCCATTCTGTAGGGAATTCATGGCGCATACTGAACATTTGCATTAGTGGCTGTTCGGATAGTTCAGCCTCATTCGTAATAAATTTCTTGATGTATTCAATGGCTTCTCTCTTGAATAAACCACCGTTTTCTCTGGCCCTATAATTGACATGCATAATGACATCAGAAATCGTCGAATAATCAAACTGCCTCAGCTCTTTTTCTGTGGTGAGTTCTATATGCCAAGTGCTGATGGCTCCCGCACCTTCAAACGGCAAGTAACGTTCATCACGGAAATTGAATTCAAACATGCCGGGGTCATTTTGTGCTCTACTGGTTGCAATTGACGTAACAGGGACATTGCTGCGACGAAAACGAACATCATCGATCCATACTCCTTCATCATTTTCATGTTCATAGGATCCTTCACTGTTCATTGAAGTCTTAATACGGGTGGTATTTTTTATCAAATGCAGTGAGCAATTAACGGTAGTATGTGAACCCGCAACGCATGGGATTGAAAGACTCACTGATTTTATTCTTCTGAAATAGTGCCCCTGAAAGTCGAGATCAAACAGTTCTTCTGGGAGAGACAGCTGACATTTACCGGTCTCGCGCAGTTCAATTAATGCCAAAGGGTTGAGCAACGCAAGGGAAACGTTTTTCAATAATTCGAGATCTCGCCTATTTTTCCCGAGATATGACTTCTCTAACTGCCGCAGCGCAAGTTGCAGCTTTTCGCCCGAGACTAATCCTTGCTTTGAACCATCCCAATAACCGAAATGAATAAAATTGGTCGTTTCTGTGCCCAGCTCGTATTGGTATGCTCTTTCAGCTTCTTTAGCCATATCAAAGGCGAGAAAATAACTCTGTTTGTAGACGGAGAACAACTGCTCTTTCATCCATTGATAGAGCTCTTGGTTGGTAAATTTATCTTTCAGGAATAGTTCAATGTCTTTAGCATTTTTAATTTGTTGGTCATGGTTTTCCAACTCTTTTTTCGCTATCTGTATTCGAATATCCGCTGAAGTGATTTGTTTATCCAGTTGAATGATTTCTTTGGCAGCAAGATTGGCTTGTAAGGTCCAGTCTTGTTCTCTGCGGATGTAGATTGCCATTGTGGCCGCTTGTGCCGCCTCATATGCATAAACTTGACTAAAGATTTGTGGTACCTTTGCAAGAGCAGAAGTCGCTGCACCAAGATGAGAACCGCCAAAATTGAGCGTAGTTCCCATACCTAAGGGCTCAACATTAAGTTCAAGATTTGGAAGTGCATTCATGACTCCTGCTAGCCCTTCCATGCTCGTTGCAACCTGTTGCGAAATCATTGAGTCATTAGATTTATCAAGCGCTTCCTTTTCCTTTGGGATTAACTTCACATTGCTATCGTTACTTTCGACAGGTGACGTATCTACATCCGTTTGAACTGTTGCAATGATTGTATCCCCTGGAAGTACATCACCCGCTTTAAATTCAGGTACAGAAGGGATCGTGACGGCTATGCCGCCTATAAGACCTAGATACTTTTGCATACGAAATGATGTGGCTTCGCGGCTCTTTAACAGATTTTCCCTATTTACCTTCGCATCCATGATCTGTCGTTTTCTAATCCCTGTGATTAGCTCAAGCATATTCGCTTCATGAGATATGCGCATGCGACTCAGCTTTTCAGCATCTTTTTTCTCCAAGGCAGAAAGCACGGCTGAACCCAATGCTTCTACATCATTACAAAATTCATTCGCCTTTTGAATGAGATAGGTGAAACGGTAAATGGGCGGGGGGCTATTTAAATCACCTAAAATAGTATCCAGACTCAGGCCTTGTGAAGCTGCCCGAACAAGCATCGCCGGGTCGATCGGAGGCGCAAACAGCGCCAAGGTTCGTTCCACACCTTCGATATCTTGACAATGACGGATTTTATATAACCGATCTGCTACGATATCCCAATATTCGAGCAGCTTCTCATTATTTGGAATGCAAAAGTACAGGGCAGATCCGATGCCGAGCAGGCTGGTCCCAGGTGAAGGGTTACTCGTATTGACTTCACTGCTGAAGGGGAAACTATTTTCGAGTTCAACAAGTGCATTTGAAAAATCGTCCCATTTGTATTGCAGGCTGCTATAAGTTTCGGCCTTTATTGTGCCTCGCTTGGGCACAACTTCAGGACGGGGACCCAAAACATGGTTGGCAATCACATAGAGTTGCAAGGCTTCATAAATACTTTCCCGAGTAAACTGACGGAACAGGGAATCGCTCCAGTTTATCAGGTTCTCTACGTACTTAATGACAACATGCTTCATATAAGCAATTGGTCTGTTGCTGGCGACAAGATGTGTATCGAAGGGATTATTACGCCATTCACTGATAATGGCATTGCCTGGATTATTGGGATTGGTATTGGGAGAGAGCCCACTGAACCATTCTTCCAGTCTCGTACCCTCTGTGGTTTTGAACGGCAAAACCTTCCAATAACGCGACACCTCACTCTCACCGTTGCCGGGTATCTCATCTGTCGTGGGGTCAAAAATGCAATGAAACCATTTCATTGCGTCTTCATACTTGCCGTTTCGGCTTAACCGTGTCGCAATGTAAAGTGGGGCGTGAAAAAAGAGTTCCCAATTATAGAGACTATTTGCACCATAGACATCAAAACAAATATTTTCTTGATAAGCCGTTCGTTGAGAGGGTGGTGCTGAAAAATTTGATCTGTTTTTTACCAGCCCAGAGAGAATATTAGGTGCGTAGGTACCAAAAGTTGCACCTTGATCAGAAGGAATGTCTGTATTACTTTTCATCAATGAAACGATACCATCCTGATTTATTCGTGAGACATATTCGCTCGAAAAAGGATGGTAAAAAGTGTGAAACTCGAGTCCTTTGTCTATTTGGCTTGGCAATAGGGACATCTCGCCATATCCTTTGTCCAACGTCGTACCAAAGGCATCATTGATCTTTGACGATCTCATCTGATAATTATTTAAATTTTTTGATATCGGTAGAGCAGTATCATTCGATGCAGTTGAGATTGCGCCGATTGAAGCGGAATCGTTGGAGCTCATTGCCGATAATTCGGTTTCTATCGGATAGAGGCTTTTTTGAATAATGCTCATTGAAATCGGTTTGTTTGCCGCTGGCGTTTTAACAACTTCGACGACCCTGTCTTTATTTGGTCGAACAAAGTAGGTACGGTCAGCATCGCTAAAGAATAAAGGATCATTAAGCGTTATCTTTGTGCCTAGCATTTTATTAATGGGAAGCAATTTATGATTCCTTACGGTGGTATAAAGATAAACGTCATCCAATAATTCTAGGTGTGCATACCACCTCGCTCGGCTAGAAAAAGCAATGTAATAATTCCCTTCGATAAATTGAGAATGCAGGTCCGGCAAAAAACTAGCAGATAATTGTACTTTTGATTGAATATCTGAAAATATGAACTCTTGTCCAGTTTTTATGTTATTGGCTATACTTGTCATCGTAATCACTAGATTTTGTGTAGTTGAGTTGACTTTGGCGGTAAATAGTAGAGCCTTTGGCGCTAAATATGTAACATCTGCAGGTAGGCTAGTAAATTCCTTGGATAACTGCTTCACACTCCATTTTTCATTTACACGCTCACTCCAGGCTAATTTTATTTCCCAATTTTCAACAGGCTCCAGCTCCCTTAAGGGAGCTG